>JAURHL010000155.1 GCA_030833305.1 Acidimicrobiales bacterium
CGCCGCCCTCGGCGCCCGCGCTTCCAGCGCCCTTCTTGCCCACCTTGCGGCGTTTCCCGCCCGGCCCGGCGTCTGGGTCAGCGCCGCGCTTCCCCGCACGCCGCGCTGCGCTGGCGCGCTTGGCCCAGTCCCATCAGGTGTTCGTGGTCACCCACCTGGCCCAGGTGGCCGCCGTGGCCCACCAACAGATCGTGGTGCGCAAGGACATCGTCACGGCCGACGGCGCCGAACGCACCCGGGCCACCGCCGATGCGGTGACGGGGAACGATCGGGTGGACGAGATTGCCCGCATGTTGTCCGGGCGCCCCGACAGCACCGCGGCACGTCGTCACGCCCGCGAGCTTCTGGCCGGCTGAAACCTTTCCGGGAATGGCGGGGCGGAGGCCAGCGACACGGTATGGTGATCTCCCGTTGTAGATGCTCGATCGAGTATCGGGAAACGGGAGGTCGACATGCCGAAGCACATCTTCGTGACCGGAGGGGTCGCGAGTTCGCTCGGTAAGGGATTGACCGCTTCGTCGCTCGGTCGTCTCTTGAAGTTGCGGGGTCTGCGCGTGACGATGCAGAAGCTCGATCCGTACATCAACGTCGATCCCGGCACGATGAATCCGTTCGAGCACGGTGAGGTGTTCGTCACCGACGACGGCGGCGAAACCGATCTCGACCTCGGCCACTACGAGCGATTCATCGACGAGAATCTCACGCGCAATTCGAACGCCACCACCGGCTCGATCTATCAAGCGGTGCTGGCCGCCGAACGACGCGGCGATTATCTGGGCAAGACGGTTCAGGTGATTCCGCACATCACCGACGAGATCAAACGGCGCATTCGTCGCATGGCCACCGAGGACGTCGACGTGGTGATCACCGAGGTAGGTGGAACCGTGGGCGACATCGAAATCCTCCCGTTTTTGGAGGCCATTCGGCAGTATCGCAAGGAGGCCGGTCGCGACAACGTGTGCTACATCCACGTCACGTTGGTGCCCTTCATCGGGCCGTCCGGCGAGCAGAAGACGAAGCCGACGCAGCACTCCGTCACCGAGTTGCGCAGCCGAGGAATTCAGCCCGACATCATCGTGTGCCGCAGCGAGGAGCCCCTCAGCCCCAGTCTGAAGCGCAAGGTCTCGAACCTGTGCGACGTCGACGAGCGCGCGGTGGTGAACGCCGCCGACGTGCGCAACATCTACGAGTTGCCGCTCGTGTTGCACGACGAGGGTCTGGACACGGTGGTGTGCGAGACCTTGCGCATCGATGCCGAACTCGACCTCACGTCGTGGGAGCAGGTCGTCACCAAGGTCGAGAACGCCACCAAGCCGGTGCGCATCGGACTGATCGGCAAGTACATCGAATTGCACGACGCGTACCTGTCGGTGGTGGAGAGCATCAAACACGCCGGATTCCATCACGGCGCTCACGTCGAGATCGACTGGATCCAGGCCGAGGAAGTCGAAGGTCTGCTCGCCGCCGGTCGTTTGGCCGAACTCGACGGCATGGTGATCCCCGGAGGATTCGGAGTGCGCGGCGTCGAGGGCAAGATCGCCGCGGCCGAGTACGCGCGAGTGAACAAGGTCCCGTGCCTCGGTTTGTGTCTGGGCATGCAGGTGATGACCATCGAGTTCGCGCGGCACGTGTTGGGCATGAGCGACGCACACTCCACCGAGTTCGATCCCAGCAGCCAACATCCGGTGATCGACATCATGAACGACCAACGCGACGTGACCGACAAGGGCGGCACCATGCGACTCGGGGCGTACTACGCCGTGTTGCAGCCGGGTTCGAAGGTGGCCAAGGCCTACGGCGAGCCGGTGGTGAGCGAACGTCATCGTCACCGGTACGAGTTCAACAGTCAGTACCGCAATCGTTTCGAGGCCGCCGGATTCCTGTGCAGTGGCACCTCGCCCGACAAGCGCCTGGTCGAGTTCATCGAGCTCACCGACCATCCGTTCTGGGTGGGCACCCAAGCGCACCCCGAGTTCAAGAGCCGTCCGGACCGCCCGCACCCGCTCTTCCGCGAGATGATGGCCGCCTCGCTGCACTATCGGTCCGAGCATCGTCCCGAGACCTCGCGGGCCACGGCCGACGTCGGCCGAGCGTGACCAGCGGGTCGTTCGAGCATCTCGGCGACCAGTCGGTCTACCGGGGGTACATCTGGGAAGTGGTCGTCGGAAGCTTTCGCGACCCCGCCGGCGAGGAGTTCACCCGCGACATCGTGCGCTCGCCCGGTGCGGTGGCTGTGGTTCCGCTGATCCGCGAGCCGGATGGTTCACATTCGGTCGTGCTGTTACGTCAGTACCGCGCCGCCTTCGCCCGCGAGATCGTCGAGGTTCCCGCGGGCATGCGCGACGTCGACGGCGAGGATCCCGAGCAGACCGCCCGGCGCGAACTGATCGAGGAGACCGGCTACGACGCCGGGTCCTTGCGACTGCTGCATCGCTTCTATCCCTCGACCGGCATGACCGATTCCGTGTTGCACGTCTACCTGGCGACCGACCTACGACACGTGGGGCGTCAGATGCACGGGCCCGAAGAGGCGCACATGGAGGTGTTCACCGTTCCCTTCGCCGACGCGGTGGGTATGGTCGTGTCCGGCGAGATCGCCGACGCCAAGAGCACCATCGGGTTGTTGCTCGCCGACCGCCTGGTGCGCGGACTCGACGCCGATGTGATCTGATGACGTCGATGATCCCCGACGTCGTGCCGCTCGAGGTGGAGGAGTTCCTGGGCTGGTTGGCGGCCGAACGGGGACGTTCCACCAACACGTTGTCGGCGTATCGACGAGACCTGACCTCCTACTGCACGTGGCTGTCGGAGCAGTCGACCGACGTCCATCGGGTGACCTCGACCGACGTGGAGCGATTCGTGAATCAGCGACGTGACACCGGGATGGCGGCTTCCAGCCTGGCCCGACAGATGGCCGCGGTGCGCACCTTCCACCGATTCATGGTGACCGAGGGTCATCGCGCCGACGACCCCACCGCGGATTTCGAGGGAGTGAGGGTGCCCGCGGGAATCCCCAAACCCCTGACCGAGGAAGAGGTGGAATCGTTGTTGGCCGCCGTCGTCGGGGACGAACCGGTGGCGTTACGGGACCGGGCCTTGCTGGAATTGTTGTACGCCACCGGAGCACGCATCTCGGAGTTGTGTGGTCTGTCGCTCGGCGACATCGATCTCGAGGCCGGAATGGTTCGTCTGTACGGAAAGGGATCGAAAGAGCGACTGGTGCCGGTGGGCAGCCTCGCGCGCGAAGCGGTGCATCGCTGGTTGACCCATGGCCGTGAGTCGTTGTCGCCGCTGCGGTGGGCTCGTCGTGGCGACGCCGACGCCGTGTTCCTGAACAATCGGGGTGGACGATTGGGTCGGCAGGCCGCGTACGCCATCGTCGTGCGTCACGGCGAACGAGCCGGCTTGACCAGTCACCTGTCACCCCACGTGTTGCGACATTCGTGCGCGACACACATGCTCGACCACGGAGCCGATCTGCGCATCGTCCAGGAGATGCTCGGGCACGCATCCATCTCGACCACGCAGGTGTACACACGGGTGTCCCAGGAACGGCTGTTCGACCAGTATCGGGCCGCCCATCCGCGGGCCGCGGTCGGGCGGGGGAGCTGAGAACCGTTGACTCCGGCCACTCGTCGTGCCGTGCACTTGATGCGGCGTTGGTGGGGTTCGTTGCGGGCCAACGAGCCGTCAGCGGCCGACACCGACTGGGCGGCGACCTTCTTGCTACCGGGTGAAAGAGAACTTTTCGCGAGCATGTCCACGGCGGACCGAAGCCACGCGATCGTCGTGGCTCGGCGGTTCCTGCAACGACGACCTGATGCCGACCGGGATCACGTGGCGGCGGCGCTTCTTCATGACGTCGGCAAGACGCGCAGTGACCTGTCGACTGGTCGACGCGTGCTGGCCACGATCGTCGGACCCCGAACCGAACGTTTTCGGGATTATCACGAGCACGAGATCATCGGTTTGTCGATGTGTCGAAAAGCGGGCTCGTCGGAGTCGACGATCACCCTTCTGGAGGGACGAGCCGATGCGGGAATCGTGGAATCCCTGAGGTGGGCCGACGACATCTGAGTGGGGGTCGGAGTTCGCGTCATCTCCATGCCCCCGACACCGTGTGTCGCCTACGATGACCTTTCGTGCGTGGTCGGGTTCGACGTTCGAGGAAGTTGCAGCGGTCCACGTTCGCCGTCCTTCTGGCCATCGTGCTGTCGTCCATCGTGACGGGTGTGAGCGTCGAGGTGGCCTCGGCGGTGCCGGCGGGAGCGTCGGCTTTCCGAGGCATGGATCCGGTGCGCATCCTGGACACCCGCAATGGAACCAGGCCGGGGGCCAACTCGTCGACGGTGATCACGGTGGCCGGAGCACACGGGGTGCCCGCCAACGCGTCGTCGGTGGTGTTGAACGTCACCGCGTACCAACCCGATCGCGAGGGATTCATCACGGTGCATCCCTGGGGGGAAGGACTGCCCAACACGTCGAACGTCAACATGCAGGACCGGCGGTCCATCGTGCCGAACCTGGTGACGGCGAAGGTCGGTATGTGGGGCAACGTCGTGCTGTATGCATCGGTGGGCACGCACATGATCGTGGACGTTTTCGGGTACTACGTCCCGGCGAACACGTCCCGTGAGGGACGATTCATGCCCGTCCAACCGCAACGTCTGTTGGACACCCGGCACACGTCGCGCGTGGCTCCCGACGGCCGCGTGACCGTCCCGCGTC
>JAURHL010000156.1 GCA_030833305.1 Acidimicrobiales bacterium
GCCGTTCTGGACCCGCGACATGTGCGACGCGGTCATCCGCGCCGCCGAGGCCGCCGGCGGGTTCGAACCGAACCCTGACGACCCGGTGCCCGGACACGAGATCAGCCTGGCCACCATCAGCCCGCGGCTCTACGAGAACGTCATGGTCGATCTCGGGATGCGCGTCTGGCCCCAGCTCCAGCGGAAGTGGCCCCTCATCGACTACTGCGGACTGCGGGACGCGTTCATCATCAAGTACGACCTCGACGGTCAACGCGAGTTGCGCCTGCACCACGATGTCGCCCAGTTGTCGGCATCGGTGAAGCTGAACGACGGATACACGGGCGCCGAACTCGATTTCCCGCAGCAGGGTTTCCGCAACACCGACGTGCCGGTGGGGTCGTTGTTGGTGTGGCCGAGCCTCGTGACTCATCCGCACCAGTCGTTGCCATTGACGAGTGGCACCAAGTATTCGCTCACGATCTGGTTCGAGATCCCCGAACAGTACGGATGAGCGACGGGTATCCCCGTTTCGCGAAACTCTCGCAACTATTTTTCGTCTCACTGTGCAGGTGAGAGCGGACGCCTTTGATCGACGGATGGTTATCGCGCTTCTGGCACTGGCGACGCTCGGTCCGGTGACCCTGGCGGGTTGCGGTGGAGTGGTGTCGTCCACCGCCGAAGCCGCCGCCGTCACTCCCTCGACGATCGCGCTGTCACCACCGTCGCCGCCGCCCACCACCGTGCCGGCCCCGGTGATCACCATCCCTCCGGCCGCACTGCCACCGCCCGAGCCCCTGCGTATCGCCGCCACTCCGCTCGACGTACCCCTCGTGGCGGTGGGTACCCAGGACGGCGAGGAGACCAAGCGCATCCAGCAACGCCTCCTGGATCTGGGCTTCTGGTTGCAGTCCGTGAACGGTGACTACGGCGTCACCACTTCGCAGGCGGTGATGGCGTTCCAGAAGTACATGGGTCTGCCCGCCACGGCCGAGGTGGACGAGGCCACCGCATCCCTGCTCACGGTGGCCGACATGCGCGCGAACGGCACGGCCACGGGGGGCACCCTCATCGAGGTCGACAAGGACCGCCAGCTCTTGTTCATCATCCGTGACGCCATGACCACCTGGACGATCAACGTGTCCACCGGATCGGGCATTCCCTTCAAGGAACGCGACAAGACCGAGTGGGGCAAGTGGATCCAGGGCGACGCTCAGACCCCCGATGGAATCTTCCTCGTGGATCGCGAGCGCGAGAAGGGTTGGCACGGCGGGGACCTCGGCGACATTTACCGACCCAAGTTCTTCAACGGCGGAATCGCCCTGCACGGTTCGTACGAGATCCCGAACTATCCGGCCTCACACGGCTGTGTGCGCATGTCGACCGCGGCCATGGACATGATCTGGAAGGACGGCATCGCTCCCATCGGCATGACCGTCTGGGTGCATTCGTCGACCCCTCCGGCGTGACACGCTGACGGGGTGATCCCGACTCTCTCCGCCCTTCGACCGTGGGCCGACCCCGGCGTGGTGGCCATCGGTCGCCTTCCCATGCGTCAGACGATGACGGCCTTTCCCGATGCCGACGAGCTGGTGGACGACCGGTCGCGGTCACCGTGGCATACGGACCTCGCGGGTGAATGGGACTTCCGCCTGTTCGCCAGCCCCGACGCCGTCACCGCGGCCGCCGTGGGCGAGAAAGCGCCGAGTGTTTGGGCGCGCGTGAGCGTGCCGGGCAACTGGACGTTGCAGGACGTCGGTGACCTGCCGCACTACACCAACGTGAAGATGCCGTGGCCTTTGCGTCCGCCGGCAGCGCCCGAGCAGAACCCCACCGGTGTGTACCGACGCACCGTCACCGTTCCGAGAGCGTGGAAGGGGCGACGCACCGTGTTGCACGTCGGCGGCGCCGAGAGCGTGCACGCGGTCTTCGTCAACGGTGCGTTCGTCGGGTACGGAACGGACAGTCGTCTCCCGAGCGAATACGACGTCACCGATCATCTGCATGCCGGCTCCAACACCATCGCCATCGTGGTGATCCGTTACAGCGCGCAGTCGTACGTCGAGGATCAGGATCAATGGTGGATGGCCGGCTTGCATCGCGAGGTGTTCCTCGAGTCGCGGTCCGTCGTGAACATCGAGCGCGTCCACGCTCACGCCGACTGGGATCACGAGACCGGACGCGCGTCGTTGGCATTGGACGTGGGGGTCGGCGTGCTGGACGCCACCGGCACCACGGCGCTGGACAAGGGATGGCGCGTGCGCGTCACGTTGCGCGGTCTCGACGGTCGCACCATTGGCCGTGCCGTCGTCGCGAACGTGGTCCACAATCACGTGCAGCCCTACGCCTTCACCGGGCACGTGGCGCGCGTCGAGATCGTGAACCCGAAGGTGCGACCGTGGTCGGCCGAGGATCCCCAGCGGTATCGCGTGGTGTGCGAGTTGATCGATCCCGATGACGTGGTGGTGGAAGCGGTCGGTCAGATGGTCGGCTTTCGTCGGGTCGGGATCATCGATGGTTTGGTGTGCGTGAACGGACGTCCGATCACGGTGATGGGTGTCAATCGCCACGACCATCATCCCGAGCGGGGAAAGGCCGTCACCGTCGACGACATGCGCGAGGACGTCCTCGCGATGAAGCGCGCCAACATCAACGCCGTGCGTACATCGCACTATCCCAACGACCACCGCTTCTACGACCTGTGCGACGAGTACGGGCTGTACGTGGTCGACGAAGCGAACATCGAGAGTCACGGTTTCAACACCAGCCTCTGCCACGACGCGCGATACCGATCGACGTGGCTGGAGCGAATGGGTCGCATGGTCGAGCGGGATCGCAATCACCCCAGCATCATCATGTGGAGCCTGGGCAACGAGTCCGGTTACGGCGAACATCACGATGCCTGCGCCGCCATGGTGCGTCGGGTCGACCCGAGCCGACTGCTGCATTACGAGGGAGCGGTGTTCCATGCCGGTTGGAGCAACGGCGGCATGAACGTGACCGACGTGGTGTGCCCGATGTACGCACCACCGTCGGCCATCGAGATGTACGCCGAGAAGAACCTCGGAACGCGACCGTTGATCCTGTGCGAATACAGCCACGCCATGGGCAACAGCAATGGCGGGTTGGCCGACTACTGGGAGGTCATCGACCGACATCGCAATCTGCAGGGTGGCTTCGTGTGGGAGTGGAAGGATCACGGCTTGTTGCAGACCGCCCCGAACGGTCTGCAACGATTCGCCTACGGCGGACAATTCGGTGACGAACCCAACGATGGCAACTTCGTGGCCGACGGCATCGTGTCGCCCGACGTGGATCCGCATCCGGCCGTCCAGGAGTTGATGTGGTGTCACCGCCCGGTCGCCGTCCAGAACGCCGGGTGGAAGCTGAAGGTCACCAACCGTCAGGCGTTCCGCGATCTGTCATGGTTGCGGGGAACGTGGGAGCTGAGCGTCGACGGCCAGCGCGTGAAGTCGGGTCGGTGGTCACCGGTGGTGGCCGCGGGCACGACGGTCACGGTCGATTCACCGATCGACCTGCGCGACGCCAAGGAGCACCCCGGCGAGGTGGCGCTCACGTTCCGTTGGACCGTGGCGCGGGCGACGACGTGGTGCGACGCGGGTCATCTGCTCGCCTGGGATCAGGTGGTGTTGCGCGAGGCCGAGACCAAGGCTCTTCCGCCGCGTGATCCCGACGCCGAAGCGACCGCGGTCGACGTTCTCCTGGGCGGCCCTCCGCAGTTGAACCTCTGGCGCGGGGCCACCGACAACGACGGCTTCAAGTTGATGCCCGGTCTGTCGTCGGCCATGGCCATCGGGGGCAAGGCGTTGTGGCGCTGGCTGGATCAGCGGATCGACCGCGACGTCGCCGAGAGTCTGGTCGATCATCGGGTGACGTCGTACGTCGACACCACCGGTGCGGTGGTCTACGACCACACCGTCACTGTCCCCGAGGACCTGACCGACCTTCCGCGCATCGGTGTGGTCTTCGAGTTGCCGAGTGGATTCGACCGGGTTCGTTACCACGGTCGCGGTCCTCTCGAGAACATGCCCGACCGCAACAGTGGTGCGTTGTTGGGAATCTGGGAGAGCTCTGTGGATGAGTTGCCCTACATCGTGCCCCAGGAGTTCGGCCTGCGCACCGATTGCCGTTGGATGGAGATCGTACGATCTCGCGACGGGCGCCGACTGCGCATCGAAGCGTTGCGACCGGCGGGCTTGCACATGTCGGCGGTCCATCATTCCGATCACGACCTGTTCGCGGCGGCCGACGTGACGGAATTGATCCGCCACGACGGACTGTTCGTGCACGTCGACGTGGCGCACCGTGGTGTGGGAACGGCCAGTTGCGGGCCCGACATGCACCCGCGCCACGTCATTCCGGCGGGCAAGCATCGCTTCGCGTATCGACTGCGCCTGCTCGATCGTTAGTCGGCGCGTCGCACGCGCAGTCGGCGGTCGTCGGCGGTCAGGCAGTTGCCGGTGTCCAAGTCGAACTTCCAACCGTGCAAGGTGCACACCAGCGTGGTGCCGTCCGTTTCACCGAACACGCTCAGGTCGGCGCGTCGGTGCGGGCAGTAGCGCTCGACGATGTGATCACCGATGCGGATCTCGTCGCTCGGTGGCGGGGGAGCGATCTTGCGCACCGCCTCGGCCTCGGTCCGCTGCATGCGTTCCACCGAGAGTGATTTGAAGAAGTTGTACAGGTATTCGTTGTACGCGCCCGATCGCCAGGCA
>JAURHL010000157.1 GCA_030833305.1 Acidimicrobiales bacterium
GTCGAGGGGCAGGTTCGCCTGGTCGATGCGGTCGACACCCCACGAGTTGGCGGCCGTGCGCACCCAATTCTCCGAACGCGGCACGATGCTGTTGGATGGCGACGAGGTCGCGCCAAACCCCGCCAGGTTCTTGGCCGCCACGGTGAACGTGTACGACACCTGGGCGGTGAGGCCGGTGACGTTGCACACCAACGGGCCCGTGGTCCACGTGCACGTGCGACCACCGGGTGAGGACGTGACGAGGTACTCGGTGATGGGATACGACGTGTTGGCGGGCGCGGTCCAGGTGATCTCGGCCTGATTGGGGCGCGATGAGATGGCCCGAACGTTGGTGGGCGCGGCCGGGGGAGAGGGCAGTGCGTAGAGCCAATTGAGCGAGATGTTGCCCGAGGCGCCGCGCCATCCGTCGACGGCGATGAGGTAGCGCGTGCCGGCGGTGGCGGTGAACGAGACCGCACTGGTGAGGCCCGAACGGATGTCGTCGTTGGCGGCGACGAGAGTGAGCGTGTTCAGTGCGTTGCCGGTGTAGACGGCCAGCACGGTGTCGAAGGACGAGCCCGAGGTGTCGATCGAGAACTGTCCGTTGCCGGCGGGGGTGTACTCGAACCACATCGACTTGGTGGCGGTCGAGGTGGCGTGGGCCGGCTCGCCGTTCTCGGCGGTGGCATTGGTGTTGCGACTGACGATCGTTCCGGTGGCGGAAGGGAGCATCTTCGGGGTGGCGAAAGCGTCGTTGAGGTAGCCGGGACGCACCGTGCCGACAGCCACTCCCTCCTGTGAGACACCGACCGCGTTGTTGGCGGTCGCGGCCACGGTGTACGCCTCGAAGTTGGTGAGGCCGGTGATGGTGCAGGTGGTGGTGGGAGCCGCGACGGTGCACGACCGACCACCGGGACTGGCGGTCGCTTCGTAGGACAACACCGCGGAGCCGCCGTCGTTCGAGGGTGCGGTCCATGTGACGACGAGGGATCCATCGGCGGCGCCGGGTACGGCCGACACGTTGCGCGGCGGCGTGGGTGCCGTGTTCACGATGGCGGGCGCGAAGCTCACTTCTATCGACAAGGTTCCGCGCGTCGACCCGAAGCTGGTGTGACGGATGAAGTACCACGTGTCCTTGGTGACGTTCAAGGTCGCGGTCGTGGTGGAGTTGCCGAAATCGGTCCAGCCCAACGGTCGGGCGAGAGTGGACAACGACGAGCCGACGAAAACCCCGACCACGTTGGTGGTGTTGCTGCCGCTGGTGCTGATGGTGAGCGTTCCGGCACCGGGTGAGTTGTAGCGGTACCACACCGAACCGCTTCCCGAACCGAGGGTCGTGCTGGGCTCTCCGAATTCGGTGGTGGCGTTGGTGTTGTCGCGGGTTTGTGCCCCGCTCACGTTCGTGAGGTCGTAGGCGGCGCAGAAGTTGTCGCCGACGACCGTCGTGACCGGACAGGTTCCCACGAGCGACCAGTTCAGCTTCACCGAGCCTCGTGTCGATCCCCACGATGCGACGCGGAGGTAGTACGAGGTCCCGTTGACCACGTTGAAGTTCACCGAACTCTGCACCGTCGACGCGGAGTCGTCGTTGAAGGTGATGCGCGAGAGGTTCGCCAAGGTCGAACCCGAAAACGCCGTGAGCACCGTGTCGAACGAACTACCGAAGGTGTCGATCGTCAGGGATCCGGACGCGGTGGCGTTGTACTTGAGCCAGATGCTGGCCCCGCCGCCGGTCCCGGTGGCATCGAGGGCCGGTTCGTTTGTTTCCATGGTCGCGACGGTGTTGGATCCGTTCCATGTTCCCGACGGCGTGTCGATGTTCGTCGCACCCGCGAAGAAGTCGTTGGAGGCGGTGACGGTCACCGCGCTCGAGGCCGCAGATGCCGTGCTCTGGCCCCAGATGTTGGACGCGCGCACGGTGAACGTGTAACTACCCGCCGCGAGGCCGACGACGGTGCACGACAGCGCTCCACCGGGCCACTGGCAGGTGGCGCCACTGGGGCTGGCGGTGACCGTGTAGCCGTTGATCGGGCTGCTACCGACGTTGGACGGTGCGGTCCAGGACACGACGGCCTGTCCGGAGCCGCCGGTGGCGGTGACCGCGGTCGGACTCGACGGCGCCACACCGGTTCCGGCGCTGACGTAGAGCAACTTGTTCGGAGATCCGGTTCCGATGTCCGAAACCCGGAGCTTGTCGATCGAGACGGCGGTCAACACGGCGTTGTTGACGCTGGTGGCGCTCTGTGTGGTGTCGGCTCCCCAGATGGCGGCGGCGGCGCCGGCCACGTGGGGCGATGCCATCGACGTTCCGCTGATGGTGTTCGTGCCGTTGTTCAGCCAGGCGGACAAGATGCCCTGTCCCGGTGCGAACAGATCCACACAGGTTCCGTAGTTGGAGAACGAGGCGCGAGTGTCGGCACTGGTGCTGGCGGCCACGGTGATGGCTCCGGCGACTCGAGCGGGGGAAGTTGAGCACGCATCGGCGTTGCTGTTGCCGGCGGCCACCACCACCACGATGCCGTCGGAGATGGCCCGGTTGATGGCGGCATCGATCGAACCACTCGCGCTGCCACCGAGGCTGAGGTTCATCACAGCCGGTGTGGTACCCGTGTGATGGGTCACGGCCCAGTCGATGCCCGAGATGACACTGCTGTTCGAACCACTACCGGCGCAGTTCAACACGCGGATCGGCACGACGGTGGCGGCTTTGGCGACGCCGTAGGTGGTGCCGGCCACCGTGCCGGCCACGTGCGTGCCGTGCCCGTTGCAGTCGGTGGTGTTCGACGAGGTGACGGTGCCGCTGGCGTTCGCCGCGAAGTTGCGACCGATGGCGATACGGTTGCCGAAGTTCGGGTGGTTGATGATTCCGGTGTCGACCACGTACACGTTTACGTTGGCGCCGGTCGAGCGATCGACGTAGTGGCCGTCGAGCGGCAGCGATGATTGATCGATGCGGTCGAGGCCCCAGGGCGGGTTCAGCTGATCGCCGGCGATGGACACGATGCGATCGGGTTCCACGGACAACACCGCGCTGTTGGCGCGCAGCCGCTTCACCTGGAACGCGTCGAGCGTGGCCGCGTAACCGGGGAACACGGCGCTGTAGGTGGCCGTGATGCCATCCCCGAGAATCGACAACACCGACGACTTGGCGGCCAGGCTGGAGCCGGTGCGCAGGCGCACGATGTACTGCCCGGGGATGATGTCGCCACTTTCGCTCGCCGGACCGTTGGGCTCGGTCACCTCGGTGCTGACGACGCCGTCGTCCTCCACGGCCGTCACGCGCGGATCGAGGCGTAGTGCGTCGACTTGGGCGTCGCTGAGATCGGCCGAGAAGCCGTTCAGCAGGTTCGTGAAGCGATTGGTGGGGGTGATGTCCACCCGGGCCAGATCGGCGATGACTCCGGCCAGGTCGGCGTCGGCGCCGACGGTGACGATGCGCGACCGCGCGGTGGAGTCCGTTGCGGGCAGAACGAGCGGGGGGCGAGTCGACGCCGCGGCGACAGGGGCGGCCACCGCGACGAGGGGGCTGAGCAGGGCGGTCAGGACGAGTGCGGCCAGACCACGGCGACGGCGGGCGGTGCGATTCGTTGTGAATGAGCCTGCGTCCACGTGTCTCTCCCGACCCTCGAAACTCTAGGGGAACATCGGTAGACACGTACTTTCGTTCATTTACGTTTGGTCAAGCCCCCACGACCCCCCAATGACCAAAATGCGACAATTTGTCGCTTTGTGTACATGGCTCGTGTACACAAAGCGACAAATTGTCGCATTTAGGTGGGGGAGGGGGTGTCGCCGGGGAACCAGCCGTTCACGTCGATGATCAGGTGCGCCGCTCCGTACACGTGCAGGCACACCCGGCCGAAGTCGTCGACCGGCACGATCACGGTGTTGGCCACGATCTGGACGTTCCGGAAGTTGAGGTTGGACACGTTCGGGCGCCCCAAGGCGCAGGGGTACACGGTCACATAGCCCCCCACGTCGGGGGCCGATGTCTCGGCGACGGTCACGTTCAGCGACACCGCCGACACACCGACGCTCGGGACACCGCCGGTCCCGACGACCGTGAACGACAGGTCCGCCGCCGTGCCGGTGAAATTGCCGACTCGCGACATGGGCACCCCACCGATTCCCGTGCGGGTGTCCATCACGCGATTGGGCGTCACGGTGGTGAATCCGGCGCCGAAGGGGAGCCAGCCGTAGACGTCGACGACGAGGTGCGCGGAGCCGTACACGTGGAAGCAGATGTCGCCCGTGCCCACCGGGATGATCACGGCGTTGGGCACGATCTGGCCGGATCTGAAGTTGATGTTGGACACGTTCGGGCGTCCCGACGCGCAGGGGTAGACCGTGACGTATCCACCTTCGTCGGGGGCCGACGTTTCGGTGGCGGTCACGTTCATCGACACCGCGGCCACGCCCAGGTTCGGGATACTTCCGGTCCCGAGGATCCGGAACCGCAAGTCAACCGCGGTTCCGGAGAAGTTGCCCACGCGGGCGACGGGCACTCCGCCGGTTCCATCGCGGGTGTCGAGTACGCGGTTCGGTGTCAGATCGACGAGCGCGCCGCGCTCGACGTCGACATGGAGCCGCTCGTCGCGCACGAGCTGGCGCACCAGTGGTTCGGCGATCTCGTCACCTGCCGCGACTGGAGCCACGCCTGGCTGAAC
>JAURHL010000158.1 GCA_030833305.1 Acidimicrobiales bacterium
CGGACCCTCTGGGGCAGACGTTCGACACCGTTCTCTACACGGACCGTGATCCGTGGTCGGAGTTGGCCGATGGAGGAGGTCATTCGCTGCAACGCACCGACTTCGCCCGCGACGGCTCCGATCCGCAGGCTTGGTCCTCGGCCCCGCCCACCCCGGGTACCGCCTTCGTTCAGGCCGAGCGCGCGACGGTCGGCGACGTCGTGATCACCGAGATCAACTTCCACCCCGAGGACGATGACCCGGCGGCGCGCTACGTCGAATTGACGAACACCACCTCCGCGCCGATCGACCTGAACGGGTGGTGTGTCGAGGGGATCGAGTGGTGTTGGACGGCCACGACGGTCGTGGCCGCCGGATCCACCCACCTCGTGGCCGATCCGTCCGGTCTCGCGCGTCTCGCCCGCAACAGCGATCGACTCCGTTTGGTGTCGGCCGACGGTGTCGTTCACGACGTCGTGCGGTTCCAGGACCATCAACCGTGGCCGGCCATGGCCGACGGGCACGGAGAGTCGCTTCATCGACGCGATCCCTTCGAGTCGGGTCTGGAGCCGGGGAACTGGGAGTCACGCGCCGGAACTCCGGGGGTGTCGCAAGCCGTCGCGGGGGCCGGTCTCGTGCCGATCATCGATCAGGTGGACTTCGCTCTGCTTCCCGCGGCGGGGGAAGTGCTGAACGTGGTGGCGACGGCCCGAACCGAGCCGACCTCCGCCACGTTGCACTACCGGGTGGGCTTCGCCGAGGAGATCGCCCTCGAGATGACGATCGACGGCCGAACCCTGGCGGCGAGCATTCCCGGTCAGTTGCCCGGCGAACTCGTGCGCTTTCGTATCGAGGTGTCCGACGACGTGGCGACGGGAAGCTTCCCGCGGGCTGGTGACGGCGCTCGTTACACCGGAACCGTGGTGGCCAGCGAGCCCGATGCACCGTCGCCGTTGACGCGTTTCCAGTGGTTCATCGCCGACGAGGTGTACGAGCTGGCGCGTGTCGAGACCACCTTGCACGGCGACGACGGTTTCCCCGCGGTGTTCGTCGTGAATGGTGAGATCATGGACAACGTCACCATTCGCATCAAGGGAAACCAGGCTCGCTCGAACAAGAAGCGCAAGTGGAAGGTGATGCTGCCCGCGGGCCACCAGTGGGACATGGGCGGGTTGCTCGCGTCACCGGTCGACGAGTTCGACTTGTTGCCGGCGGCGACCGACAAGTCCTACTCGCGTGAGATCCTGACCTCCGACATGCAAGCCATGTCGGGAGGCGTGTATCAACAGGTTTTCCCCGTCCGGCTGGAGAAGAACAAGGAATTCTTCGGTCTGTACATGTACGGCGAGTCCTCCGATGCCGATTGGCGCGACAAGATCGGCTTGTCGGCCGACTCCTTGGTCTACAAGGCCGAAAAGGTCTCCAAGCTGAACCTCGGGAATCTCGACCTCCCGCGGGACGTCTTCGCGGCGCATTACGAGCGGTACTCGCAGACCTATGCCGACGACGATGACGTGCAGTTGCGCGAGCTCATCCGAACGCTCGGCACGCTGAAGGGTGACGATCTGATTCGTTTCGCCTACGAACACGTGGATGTTCCGCAAGTCATCGAGGCGATCGCCACCATGCGCGTCGTTCAACATCCGGAATGGCAACACAAGAACTACTTCGTGGTGTTCGACCCCGAGGATGAACGTTGGCGACTGCTACCCATCGACTTCGATCTCAATTTCGGACGTCGGTACGCCAGCCCGTGCAACGCGCGTTGCGACGAGGTGAAAGCCGATCCGTGGATGAATTACCCGGACACCAACCGATTGGCCGGGATCTTCCTGAACGACGACCACTTCCGGGTGCTCGTCGATCGCCGCACCCGCACCCTGGCCGATCAGTTCCTCGCGCCGGGGTTCCTGGAGCAGCGGGTGGCGGAATTGTTCGCGTCGATGTCGGCCGATGCCGAACTCGATCGTCGTAAATGGGGCCAGTACGGGACCAGCCAGTCGTTGGAGCAGGCGCAACGGATCCTGATGGAGCAATACGTGATACCCAAGCGGCGCATGTACCTGGAATCCGACAAGTACCTTCCGGCGTCGCAATCGTCGGACCCGGTGTTGTCGGTCGAGATCACGGAGCAGGACGTGTCGGGTCGCGTGCTGCGGGCGACGATCAGCAACGGCACCTCGGAGGCCGTTGACGTGTCGGGCCGCGTGTTCGAGGAGATCGGCGCCCGACTCCCGGCCGGCGTCGTGATTCCGCCCCTGGGAACCATAGAGGTGGCCTTCGACCGGTCGCCGATCGACATCGATCCGTCCACTCCCATCGACCAACTGCGCTTGGTCGTCGATGCCAAGCGCTGGACCCCGGACGACGAGTGATCGACGACGAGTGAGTCGGGGAAAGCGAACACCCCGCCTCACGGCGGGGTGTTCACCAGTTCTGTCAGCGCCGAAGCGCTTCGGTCAGCGACGCTTGGCCGGAGCCTTCTTGGCGACGGCCTTCTTCTTCGCCGGAGCAGCCTTCTTCGCCGCGGGCTTCTTGGCAGCAGCCTTCTTCTTGGCCGGGGCGGCCTTCTTGGCGGGAGCGGCCTTGGCGGCGCCAGCCTTGTTCAGCTTGGGAGCCGGGGCAGCGCCGAGGGCGATGTCCTTGAATCCCTTGAGCGCAGTGATCTTGGCCACGGTCTTCGCCGCAATCTTGATCGTCGCACCGGTGGCTGGGTTACGACCCATGCGCGCCGGACGCTTGATCTTGGCGAACTTGGCGAACCCGGAGATGTTCACGACTTCGCCCTTGGCCACTGTGGCCAGGATGACGTCGATCGTCCCTTCGACGGCCGCGGTGGCCGACTTCTTGTCGAGTCCGGTGTGGTCAGATACTGCTTGGATGAGGTCACGTTTCTTCATGGATGCGAACTTATTACAAGGATTCGCGCCGATCGCGGATTTCCGCCCGTTTTTTCACATCATTTTTTCGGCGGGTTCGGGGGACGAAAAGCCCGATTTTCGGGGCGTTTCCGCGAGGGGTCACCAAAGCCCGAATCCCGCGCCCCATGGACCAAGATGTTCCGGTGGATCTGACCCCGATTCGGGAGAATCGCCAATACCGATTGCTCTTCGGTTCCGGGTTGATCACCGGACTCGGTTCGGCGACCACGTTCGTGGCGATGCCGTATCAGGTGGCCGACATCACCGGTTCGTACGTCGCCGTCGGAATTCTGGGTTTGCTCGAAATCGTCCCGTTGGTGGTGTTCGGTTTGTGGGGCGGAGTCCTGGCCGATCGTCTCGATCGCCGAACGATGGTGTTGGCCACCGAAGTGGCGTTCATGGTCGGAGTACTGGTGTTGCTGTTCAACGCGTGGCGGGGCGACGCGGCCGAGGTGTGGCCCATTTATGTGGTCGCCGTGTTGATCTCGGCGATCGACAGCCTGCAACGACCCAGTCTCGAGAGCATCGTTCCGCGAGTGGTACCACCCGGACAATTGGCGGCGGCCGGAGCGTTGAACTCGTTTCGTGGCAGCGCAGCACGCGTTGCTGGTCCCGCACTCGGCGGATTCTTGATCACATTCGGAGGGGTCGAGGCGGCGTACGTGTTCGACCTGGCGTCGTTCGTCGTGAGCGCAACGTTGATCTCGCGATTGAGTCGAGTGCCGAGCCTGCGCGAGGAGCACGGTCATCCGTGGCAAGAACTGAAACAGGCCTTCGGCTACGTCCGCACACGGCGCGACATTCTCGGCACGTACGTGTGCGACACGCTGGCGATGTTCTTCGCCTTTCCGTTCGCTCTCTTTCCGTTCATTGCCGACAAGTACGACGCCACCTGGAGCCTTGGTTTCATGTACACCGCTCTGTCGGTTGGCGAGTTGATCGCCTCGGCCACGTCAGGTTGGTCGAAGCGTGTGGTTCACCACGGTCGTTGGGTTCTCTTCGCCGGAATGGCGTGGGGACTTTCGGTGGGGGCGGCCGGGTTGGTGGGGTCCATTTGGTGGGTCCTCGGCTGTCTCGTTTTCGCGGGTGCGGCCGACATGGTGAGTGGCCTGTTCCGAATGCTCATCTGGAACCTCACCATCCCCGACGAATTGCGAGGTCGGATGGCCGGCATCGAGTTGCTGTCGTACTCCATCGGACCCCAGTTGGGTCAAGTGCGTTCCACCGTGACCGCACGGTTGACGTCGATTCGCGGATCGTTGATCATCGGAGGTGCGTTGTGTCTCGGCTCGGTCGGCGCGATGCGCACTGCTCTGCCCGACCTCTGGAGGTACGACAGCCGTCGATTCCACCGCGATGACACTCATTCGAGTTCGTGATGCGAGCCGAACGCCCCAAATTTGTCAGGCTGTGAGCATGTCCAGTTTCTCCGACACGGTTTCTTTCGCTCATGGCCCGTCGATGCCGAATCGATTCATGTTGGCGCCGCTCACGAACATGCAAAGTCATGCCGACGGCACCTTGTCCGATGCCGAACATCACTGGCTCACCATGAGGGCGACCGGTGGATTCGGTTTGACGATGACGTGTGCCGCCCACGTTCAGCGTGTGGGTCAAGGATTCCCCGGACAACTGGGGACCTTCTCTGATGATCACGTGCCGGGATTGAAGAGATTGGCGAGTGATATTCGGGCCACGGGCAGCGTGGCGATCGTGCAA
>JAURHL010000159.1 GCA_030833305.1 Acidimicrobiales bacterium
GGTGGGGTTCAACTGGGCCAAGCCGATGCGCACGTTCGCCACGTTGCCGAGGCTAACGGCGGGCTTTGACGGCCACTGAGCCAACCAAAGAGCCAGCCAATGAGCCGGCTCGTGTCGACACCCGCTACCGTGACACGCACCCGCCGATCGCAATGCACCCGTTGAAACAGCGTCGTTTCACACAGCGTTCACAATTGGGCAACGGCGGGGAAATGCCCCCCTGCGACGCTGTGAACGCCCCACAAACCAACGGCTCTGCCGAATTCATACATGGAGGACCCCCGTGGCCTATCAAGCCGAATACATCTGGATCGACGGCACCGAGCCGACGCCCCTGCTGCGTTCCAAGACCAAGATCCTTGCCGACGACGTCACGACTCCCCCGGTGTGGGGTTTCGACGGCTCGTCGACCAACCAGGCGCCCGGCGACAAGTCGGACTGCGCGCTGCAGCCCGTCTTCACCTGCCCGGACCCCATCCGCGGTGGAGACAACATCCTCGTGCTGTGCGAAGTCATGCTCGCTCAGTCGAACAAGCCGCACCCGACCAACACCCGCGCCGCATGCGCCAAAGCCGCCAAGAAGTTCGCCGCCGAGGAGATGATCTTCGGCATCGAGCAGGAGTACACCATGATGCGCCTCGACGGCAGCCCCTTGGGCTTCCCGAAGGACGGCTTCCCCGAGCCGCAGGGTCCGTACTACTGCGGCGTCGGCGCCGGTCGCGTCGTCGGTCGAGAGATCATCGAAGAGCACACGCAAGCGTGTCTCGATGCCGGTCTCCTCATCGAAGGCACCAACGCCGAAGTGATGCCCGGACAGTGGGAGTTCCAGATCGGTGCGGCCGACGCGCTCACCGTGTCGGATCACCTGACCGTGGCCCGTTGGTTGTTGCACCGCATCGCCGAGGACTACGACGTGGTCATCTCGTTGGCCGCCAAGCCCCAGAAGGGTGACTGGAACGGTGCCGGTGCGCACACGAACTTCTCGACGAAGGCCATGCGCAACGACAAGGACATGAAGGCCATCACCGCCGCGTGCAACGCGATCGGCAAGAAGGTCATGGAGCACGTCACGAACTACGGCCACGACATCGAGAGCCGCCTCACCGGCAAGCACGAGACCGCCCCGTGGAACAAGTTCAGCTACGGCGTGTCCAACCGTGGCGCGTCCATCCGTATCCCGTGGCAGGTGGAAAAGACCGGCCGCGGCTACGCCGAGGACCGTCGTCCGAACGCCAACATGGATCCGTACACCGTCACCCGTCTGCTCATCGAGACGGTCTGCGGCTGATCACGTCCCCCGGTCGCACGACCGGAGCAATCGAACGAGGGGGTCGGGGCAACTCGACCCCCTCGCCGTTTCCCCACTCCCCCGTGCCAATTCGGGCTTCCATTGGCAGACTGAAGGAATGACCATGCTGCAGCAACAGCGTGACTACGTGCTCCGCACCGTCGAGGAACGTGGCGTTCGGTTGATCCGTTTGTGGTTCACCGACGTCTTGGGCAACCTTAAGAGCTTCGCCATCAGTCCGGCCGAACTGGAGAACGCCCTCGAGGACGGCATGAGCTTCGACGGCTCGTCGATCGACGGCTTCTCGCGGGTCCAGGAAAGCGACGTGCTGGCCATCCCCGATGCCAACACCTTCGTCATGTTGCCGTGGGCCGACGGTGACGCTCCCGAAGCCCGTGTGTTCTGCGACATCCACAATCTCGACGGCTCGCCGTTCAGTGGCGACCCTCGCCAGGTGTTGCGTCGCAACCTCGACAAAGCCCGCGCGCTCGGCCTCGACTTCCTCATCGCACCCGACATCGAGTTCTTCTACTTCGCTCCGCCAGAAGACGGACGCCCGCCCCGCCCCTTGGACGAAGCATCGTTCTTCGACCTCACCACCACCGACGTCACCGGGAACCTGCGCAAAGAAACCATCCGCACCCTCGAAACCATGAGCATTCCCGTGGAGTACTCCTTCCACGAGGACGCTCCGTCGCAACACGAGATCGACCTGCGCCACACCGACGCTCTGAACATGGCCGACAGTGTGATGACGTTCCGGTTGGCCGTGAAGGAGGTGGCCGCCGCTCAGGGTGTGCACGCCACCTTCATGCCCAAGCCGTTGGAGGGCGTGCAAGGCAGTGGCATGCACTTGCACCTGTCGTTGTTCAACAACAACGGCACCGACGACGCCAGCAGCAACGCGTTCTATTCCGCCGACGATGCCTACAACCTGTCGGACACCGCCAAGAAGTTCATGGCCGGTTTGTTGTTCCACGCCAGCGAGATCACCGCCATCACCAACCAGACGGTGAACAGCTACAAGCGTTTGGTGCCCGGCTTCGAGGCTCCGGTTCACGTGTCCTGGGCCCGCAACAACCGCAGTGGCCTCATTCGTGTTCCGGTGCCCAAGCGCGCCAACCCGTCGGCCACCCGCATCGAATATCGCTCGCCCGACCCGGCCTGCAACCCGTACCTGGCCTTCTCGGTCATCCTCGCGGCCGGGCTTCGTGGAATCGAGCAGGGTTACGAACTTCCCGCCGAGGCCGACGCCAACCTGTTCGAGATGGGCGATGGCGCGCTGCAGAAACTCGGCATCGAACAATTGCCGCAGTCCCTCTCCGACGCACTGCGCGCCATGGAATCGTCATCGTTGGTGCACGAGGCGCTCGGCGAGCACATCTTCGAATGGTTCCTCCGCAACAAGCGGTCCGAGTGGCGCGGTTACAAGACGCAGGTGACGCCGTTCGAACTGCAGAGATACCTGAAGAGCATCTGAGGACCGGTCGTGGATCTGATCGCCGTCTTCCCCGAGAATCCATCTCCCGAGTTGGCCCGCACGCTCGACCTGGCCGGATACCGGTGGAAGGCGTTCGCCTCGGCCGATGCGATCACCAAGAGCGAGCCGGCCGATGGTTGGCTGGGAGCGATCGTCACGGCCGATCACGACATGGACGCCGCATGGGCGGTCTGTCGCGCGTTGCGCAAGCGTGATGCACTCATGGTGCCGTTGTTGTTGCTGGTCACCGGGGCGCAGTTGGACGAACTCACGTTGCGTGACGAGTTGTTCGACGATTTCTGTTTGCTGCCGTTCCACCCGCGCGAGTTGGAGGCCCGTCTGCGCCACGTGTTC
This sequence comes from Acidimicrobiales bacterium, assembly GCA_030833305.1. GTDB lineage: Bacteria > Actinomycetota > Acidimicrobiia > Acidimicrobiales > Ilumatobacteraceae > Casp-actino8. Next base: position 3,123 of record JAURHL010000159.1, read on the forward strand.
GCGCACGTGTCGGTCAGCGCCAAGCCCGACACCGTGGACTACGGCGGATTGGTGTTGAACCTCGAGACGTACCAGGCGTCCATCGATGGTCATCCGTTGGATCTCACGTACATGGAGTACGAGTTGCTGAAGTTCCTCACGCAGAACCCGGGCAAGGTGTTCACGCGCGAGATCTTGTTGTCGCGCGTCTGGGGATACGACTACTACGGCGGCGCGCGCACGGTCGACGTGCACATTCGACGTCTGCGCGCCAAGTTGGGTGAGGAGCACGCGAACCTGATCCAGACCGTGCGCAGCGTGGGCTACCGCTTCGGCCAGTCCCGCTGGGGCAACTAGAGGGTCACGAGGGTCAGTGACTCCACGGTGACGTGGGCCAGCCCATCGGGTACCGCCACCACGTGCGGCACCGCGATCACCCGACATCCGGCGGCCACTGCCGAGCGCACTCCGGTTGGCGAATCCTCGATTGCCACGCAGCGAGCGGGGTCGACGCCCAACTTCGCCGCCGCCAACAGGTACGGCTCCGGATGCGGCTTGCCCATGGTCACCTCGTCGCCCACCACCGACGCGGTGAAACTTCCCGGCGGAAGACACGTCACCACCTCGTCGGCGAAGCGGCGCCACGACATGGTCACCAGCGCCGTGGGGATACCGGCATCCACCACCGCGGCCAACAACTCGCGGGCACCCGGTCGCCACGGAACGGCCTCGCGCAGTCGGACCACCACGCGATCCAACAGCATCTCCACGATGTCGTGCGGGGCCACGTCGATGCCACCGTGATGAGCGATGTAGCGCGCCGCGTCCAACAGATCGAAGCCCACCACGGATTTGGCGTGATCCATCGACCACGACCCACCGTGCATCTCCACCACCTCGAACTCGCTGGCGATCCAATACGGCTCGGTGTCCACGATGGTGCCGTCCATGTCGAACAGCACCGCGTCGGGACGACCCAGTTCAACGGGCCCAGACTCAATGGGCCCAAACTCAACTGGCCCAAACTCAACAGGCATCGTCGAGCTTCTGGATTCGTCGGCTGATGCGCGCGTGATTCGCCAGCATCTCGTCGAGCGCGGGATGCGTGATGTGTCCGTCGCGCACCACCACTCGTCCGTTCACGATGGTGTGTCGGGCGCCCGTGGGTCCGCAACGCAACCACGCCTCCACCGGATCGGCGATGGCGCCGGCGAACGACGGTCCGGTGAGCGACCACACCGCAATGTCGGCGACGGCACCCACGCTGAGTTCTCCGATCTCGCCCTCGCGACCCAGACACCCCGCACCGCCGATGGTGGCCACCTCCAACGCCATGCGCGCCGTTCCCGCGTGCGCACCGTTGCGCAACTTGGCCAACAACATCGCCTGTCGAGCCTCCAACCACATCGACGCCGAGTCGGCCGACGACGAACCGTCGACTCCGAGACCGACCTTGGCCCCGGCCGCGCGCAGATCGACGACGGGCGAGATGCCCGATGCCAATATCAGGTTCGA
>JAURHL010000015.1 GCA_030833305.1 Acidimicrobiales bacterium
GGGGTGTTGGCGGGGCGATCCCCCGTACGGAGGCATTCGAATCCGAACGTCAGCGGGGGCTGAGCAACAGGTCCTCGATGCTCAGGGGCGATTTCCACGTCTCGATCAATTGCTCGGCGGTTGTGGCGAGCAACTGACCGTCGTCTTTCCGGATGACCGCGATCCCGTAGCCGAGACCTTCGATCCATGACAACGCGTCGAGCGGATCGACGCCAGAAACCCTCCGAACCATTTCGCAGCTGAACTCCATGATGATCGACGGTCGATCACGTCGAAGCGTTTCGAGACCCGAGCGCAAGACGGGGATCTCCGCACCCTCGACGTCGATCTTGATGAGGGTAGTTCGCTCGGGGGCGATGTCGTCAAGACGGCGCACGGGGACGACGGAGCCGAATCCCTTTGTAAGTGCCTCGACGTCGCTCATCGACACGCCACCATTGGAGCCGATGTGAGTGGAGAAATAGGTCCACTCCCCGACATCGGCAAGCGCGGCTGGAATGAGCGTGACGTTGCGTAATCCGTTTCTGTCGACGGTGAGCAAGAGGAGGCGACAGTTCTCCGAGTTCGGTTCGACGGCGACGACCCGACCTCGTTCACCCACGATTCGCGCCGCGTCGGCTACGTGGACTCCGATGTTGGCGCCCACATCCACGAACGTGTCACCCGATCGCAGGATCGAACGCAATGTTCGAGAAACATGAGGTTCGTATCCGCTGGCCACCTGAGGCGAGACGGAACCTTCGGATGCGTCGGTGGCCAGGTGCAGACCGTCGACCTCGCACCACTCGATGTCGTCCGGACCGAATCGCGCCACGATGCGACTGGGCAGATCCTGCTGATCGGTGTTCATGATGAGTGCCCGAAACGGGTCACGTCCGCGCTCGAGGGCGTCGTGAGCGACCCGGTGGAGGATGTGGTTCTGCTCGGGCGTCACCGCGCCGAAGATCAGCGAGATCAGCGAAGAAACGTCGGCCGATTCCTTCTTCTTCCCTCCGAACACCGACGAAACGATACTCGCCGACATCCAATCGGCCGCCAAAACAAAAAACGACCCGGCCGAAGCCGGGTCGTACTGGTGGGCGATACCGGGCTCGAACCGATGACCTCCACGGTGTGAACGTGGCGCTCTAGCCGACTGAGCTAATCGCCCCAGCAGTCCGACACGATACCAGCAAGCGGCCGTCACGACTCATGGCACCACAGTGGACGGCACCACCCGCACGCAGGCGACTCCCATCCCCTGCCGATCCCGATAGCCCATGAGGTCGTAGGGACACGTCGCGTCGAACGGGATCACCTGCTCCACTACTCCGTCGTACGGACCGCCACAGTCCGCCTCGTCGACCTCCAACCGAACCGCGTCGATCGAGACACACGACCCCACGCGGATCACATTGTCGATCGGCGTCGGTTCGGCCGGGTCGGTCAACGCGCCGATACCGAGAATGGCCACCGTGGCCACACCAATCAGGATCAGGATGAACCGCCACGGGAACCGCGGCGGATTCTGGTAGCGCGCGAACGGATCCCGTCGCGGCTGAACCGTCGGCACACCGTGGGTGCTCCCCGAGGTCGCATCGCGTCGCGCAGGGTCCGTGCCCCCGCCGAGATCGGCGTCGTAGCGAGCACGCGCCACCGGGTCCGACAACACGCGCCACGCCTCGTTGACGGCCGCCATCTCGTCGTCGGATCCCGCCGACCCCCGCGCTGCGCGTGCATCGGGGTGATGTCGACGGGCGGCCTCGCGATACGCGGCTCGAATCTGTTCGGCGGTGGCATCGGGTGCCACGCCGAGTCGTCGATAGTGAGCTCCGATGATCATGGGTTCATCCCGAATCGATCTCTCAGTAGCCCAGCTCGGTGAACACGGGACCCACCAGGTCGTCACCGGTCGCCCATGCGCGCACGTTCACCATGATGCGCTCGCTCAACAAGGGAACCGCCATCTCCGGAGTGTTGCCCACGTGCGGAGTGATGATGCAGTTGGGCAACGACCACAACGGATGACCGGCCGGCAACGGTTCGGGGTCGGTCACGTCGAGACCCGCGCCACCGATGACGTCGTTCTGCAGGGCCCACACCAGATCATCGGTCACGACATGGCGACCTCGCGCGACGTTCACCAGCCACGCGTGATCACCCATGATCTCCAACTCCGAACGGGAAATGATGCCCTCGGTCTCCGGCGTGAGCGCCAACGCCAACACCACCAGGTCGGCGTCCGGCAACGCATCCAGATACCGATCGCTTTGCAACACCTCGTCCACACCGACCATCTCGGTGACCCGGTTGCGCACCACGGTGATGCGGCAGTCGAAGGGTCGCAACAATCCGATCAGCGACTCGGTGATGCCACCACCACCCAGAATGGTGACGCGGCTGCCGAGCAAGTTGTGTCCCCTCGGTTTCGACCACTCCGTCGCTCGGGTGTACGTACCAAAACCACGCAGGCCCGCCAGAGCCAAGGTGAGCGCCATCTCGGCCACCGGTTCGGCGTACACACCTTTGCCGCAGGTCCACAATCGCGATTCGTCGATCAGGTGCACGAAGTTCTCGATGCCGGCGAACGGCAGTTGCACCCACCGGATGTGAGTGGCGTCTTGCAGGACCACCGCCAAGCCATCGGGATCACGCGCGGCACCCCACACCAACGCCTCGGCCTCCGCCACGGGGACGACCTCACCGCCACCCTCGACCACCGCATCCACCATCCATGACGGAGCCGACGACGGTCCGACGGCGACTCGGGGCGGGGTGGTACTTGGCATGACAGTTACCGAATATAGAGCACTCGCTTATGCTCGTTGCATGCCCGAATCGGAGAAGCGACCCGTCGTTCCGCACGTCGTGAGTTACCCGCAACCCCCGGCGTCGGCCCCGAACATCGTCGTCATTCTCCTCGACGATGTCGGCTTCGGACAGTTGGGCTGCTTCGGTTCACCCATCCGAACACCGAACATCGATCGACTCGCCCACGGCGGACTTCGGTTCAATCGTTACCACGTGACGTCGATCTGCTCGTCCACTCGCGCCGCGTTGCTGACGGGTCGCAATCATCATGCGGTCGGCGTGGGGGCCACCCAGGAGACGTCGTTCGCCCTGCCCGGCTACAACGGGCGTATCCCGCGTAGCGCGGCCACGCTGGCACGCATCCTGCGCGACAACGGGTACAACACGATGGCGGTCGGCAAGTGGCACCTCACGCCACAAGCCGAGTACTCGGCCGCCGGCCCGTTCGAGCGCTGGCCACTCGGAATGGGATTCGAGCGCTACTACGGGTTCCTCGGTGCGGAGACCAATCACTGGCATCCCGAGTTGGTGCGAGACAACACGCCCATCGCGACCCCCGACACTCCGGGCTATCACCTCACCGAGGATCTCGCCCAGCAGGCCGTCGACATGCTGCGCTCGCAACACGCCGCCTCGCCCGACAAGCCGTTCCTCTTGTGGTTCGCCACCGGCGCCGCGCACGCACCCCACCACGTCACCCGCGAGTGGTTCGAACCGTACGCGGGAGCGTTCGATCAAGGTTGGGAAGCGCTTCGCGAGGGCATCTATCGGCGTCAACTGGCCGAGGGCGTCATTCCGCCCGACACCGCATTGACCCCGCGTCCATCATGGGTCCCCGCCTGGGATTCGCTCTCGGCCGACGAGCGGCGCCTGTACGCGCGGTACATGGAGGTCTTCGCCGGATTCGTCACCCACACCGACGCCCAGATCGGGCGCATCCTCGATCATCTCGAGACGTCCGGCCAGGCCGACAACACCATCGTGCTGCTGATGAGCGACAACGGCACCAGCAGCGAAGGTGGCCCCAGCGGAACGCTGAACGAGGCGGCGTCGTGGCTCGGTGATCACGCCACCGTCGAGGAAGCCCTCGCGCACATCGACGAGATTGGCGGCCCGAATCACACCAATCACTACCCCTGGGGTTGGGCTTGGGCGGGCAACAGTCCGTTCCAGCTGTGGAAGCGTTACTCGTGGTTGGGTGGCGTGCGCGCGCCCTTGATCGTTCGTTGGCCCGCGGGTATCACCGACGGTGGAGCGATCCGTACCCAGTTCACCCACGCCATCGACATCGCCCCCACCCTGTTGGGCGCGATCGGATTGTCGATGCCCACCGAGGTCGATGGTGTGGCGCAACAACGCGTCGACGGCGTGGATGCCCACCGCGTGTTCACCGACCCGAACGCCGCCGAGCATCGCCACACTCAGTACTTCGAGATGCACGGCTCGCGTTCCATCTATCACGAGGGTTGGAAAGCCACCAGCAACTTCGTCTCGCCGTTGTTCAACGAACGAGCCCACATCGGGGGCAGTCACTCCTACGACACCGACGTGTGGCAGTTGTTCGACCTGAATCGGGACTTCTCGGAATCCACCGACCTCGCGGCCGACCACTCCGAACTTCTCGCGCGCATGGAGCAACTCTGGATCGACCAGGCGACCGCCAACGATGTGTTCCCGCTGTTCGACCCGGCGGCGAACTATCCGGCGCATCCCCACGAGTACCCGTTGCCACGCCGAATGTCGTACGCGCCGTCATCGCAACCCATCGCCGCGGGCCGAGTGCCGTCCATGTTCGGTGGATTCGTCATCGAAGCGAACATCGGCTGTCACGGCCTCGAGTCCGGTGCGTTGGTGGGTCTCGGCGACCATCAAGGAGGCTGGATTCTCCATCTCGTCGACGGTGAGCCTCGTTTCGACGTGGTGTACGGACATCAGCGGGCCCATCTGGCGGCCGGAACGGCGGTTGGCGCCGGGGAACACACGCTCGAGGTCACGATGTCGGCCGGTGATCTGACCTTGAACGTCGATGGCACCGCAGTGGCGACCGGTCGATTCGGCGGGCTGTTCATGTTCCCCGGCGTCACCACCGCCGCCGGCGGCATGTGGGTGGGACGACACGAAGGCTTGCCCGTGGTGGATTCATGCTCCTCGCCGGCGGTCTTCACCGGCGAACTTCATCACGTCACCGTGACGTCCGGTTCGCCCAAGTCCGGTCCGACATTGGCCACCACCATGCGCATCGCCGAAGGCTCGGACTGAACAACCGTCGCACTTCCGCTCGACGAGTCGACCACGGGACTCCCGCGGTTTATGTTGGAAAGGTGAATGGTCGCGCCCGCAACGCAGCACGAAAGCTACTCACCGGCCTGTTCGTGATCATCGCCTTGGCGACGGCGTTCATCATCTGGTTGGGCTACGTGGCGGTCTGGTACCAGTGGCAAGGCGTGCTCGGCGGCCTCATCGGACTGTTCACCAGCCCCGGCTTCGTCATCTTCCCCTTCATCTACTGGGTGGTCGAGGACACGTTCCCGGTGCGCTACTTCATCATGTGGGGAATCAGCATCGTGTTCTGGGGCCTCGCAGGGGCGACTTTCAAGGACGACGAACGTCGCTGACTCACGACGTGATGCGATCGGCGACGGCACGACCGGATTCGATGGCGCCCTCCATGTAGCCCGTGCACGTGGCCACGTGCTCGCCGGCCAAGTGCACTCGTCCCCACGACTCGCGCAACACCTGCCAGTACTTGGTCACTTGTCCGGGTTCGTACACCGCGTACGCGCCTCCGTAGTTCGGGTGCGCCGACCACGAACGCGAGAACGCGCCGATGGACGTCGACGAGAGTGAGTGAACCCGCCGCATGTCCTCGGTGATGATGGCGACGCGTTCCTCTTCGCTCAGACCCGCCAACCGCTCACCACCCTCTCCCCCGCAATAGGCCATGAGAATTCCCGGATCGCCGGCCTGATCGACGGTGGTCTCGTAGATGCGTTGCGACACCGAATCGGTGGTGCCGTATCCACTCACCCACTCGCGTCGCTCGAACTGCACGGCGGTCTTGGTGATGGACCCGTAACCCAGGGACGAGATCGCCTCCGCGAGCAACGGTGGCAACGGGTTCCGGAACTCCACATCGCGCAACGGCACCAAGGAACACGCCAACACCACGTGATCAGCCGCGATGCGCACCTCACCGTCCGACGACCGCACGAGCGCGGTGATGCCAACGGAGTCTTGTTCGACCGCCACCAGTCGCTGACCGAACGAGATTGAGAGACGGCCCGAGGGGCGGCTGCTCAATTCTCGGGCCAAGCCCTCGGCGATCTGCCCGGTTCCGCCGGCGACACGGTTGGCGGTCACCGTGATGCCCTGACGACGCGCCTCCTCGCGCTCGTGGGCTCGTTGTTGAGCCACGAACAGACACGACACCTGTCGCGGTTCGGCGGCGAACTCACCCTGCGCGTTGCGCGCGGCCAACAAACGACCGGCGGGACCGAGATCGGATTCGGAGATGACGTCGGCCAACGAACGCGAATCCAGAAAAGTGGCGTCGGGATGACGGTCCGGACGCGACGGGTCGGTCAACGACGTCGCCGGAACATCGGTCGCCTCCTCGTAACGCTCGACCGCGTCGAACAAGCCCGCTTCGAGTCGATCCAGGTCGCGTCCGCTCACCTGACGACCATCCCAGAACATCCAACGACGAATCGTGGTCCACGGCGCCGGATCACCCTCATCGACCACTCCGTAGCGCGCCATCAACTCGCGATAGCGCCAATGGATGCTGTCCACCCACTCGGCTCCGCTGTCGGCGATCTGTCCATTCCGGAAGCGATCGCGAACTGTACGGGTACGACCACCGAGTCGATGTCCGGCCTCGATCAACGTCACGTCGACACCCGCGTTCAGCAACGCCTCGGCCGCGCTCAATCCGGCCAACCCGGCCCCGACGACGAGAACTCTCATGACACGGGATTCATGACACAGGATTCATCGGGAGAACGACCGCGACGCTCAGCCACCGGCGAGCGTGGCCGCGATGTCGCTCGAGGACTCGCCCGATCGGCGCAACACGACGGCCACGAACGCGAGTGCCGCCATCGTGATCATGAACAACATCACCGCCCCCACACCCCAGAACGGCTTGATGGTGGACTTGGTCGCACCCAACAGCGCCACCGGGAACGTGGTGCTTCCGGCCTCGCTGACGAGCGTGGAGATGACGGCGTTGTCGAGACACAACGTGAACGACAGCAGGCCACCGGCGATGAGCGCCGACGAGATGAGCGGCAGGGTGATCTGACGGAAGGCCCGCGCCGGCGGGGCACCGAGGTCGGCGGCCGCTTCTTCGAGAGACTCGTCGAGACCCGACAACCGGGCCCGCACGATGAGGGTGACCACGGCACTGGCATACAGCGACTGGCCGACCCACAACTTGTGCATGCCACCGTTGAAGGGCCCGATGCCGTTCTTGAACACGTAACCCAACACCGGTACGTCCTGCAGGCGCTGGAACCAGGTGACGAGAGCGATGGCGTCCATCACCTCGGGGGTGACCAGGATGAGAAACACGGTGCCCATGAAGATCTTGGCCCACCGACCGGGGCGCCGGGCCAAGGCCACGCCGCTCAGTCCGCCCAGAACGACCGCGATCACCGTGGCACCGAAGGCCGCCATGAACGAGTTGCGAATGGCGTCGCCGATACCGGCGAAATCGAAGATCTTTCGGAACCAGTCGCTGACCAATCCATTGACGACGAGGGCCAGAACGAAACCGCCGGGTCCGACCCAGTTGAGACGACGTGGCGTGATGTCGGTGGTTCGCGCCAAAACCCGCTTGACCACCAACGCCAGCGCCGTGATGACCACGAACCTCAGCGCCACCGCCCAGGCGGCACCGCCGTCGAAGAGCTCGCCCCACCATTTCGTGCTGGTCTCTCCCGACCAGATGGAGAACGACGAACCTCCGTTGAACGAGTGACGGAACACCAACCCGATCGGAATGAACAGGAACAGCAGCACCAGCGCCGCCCACACCGCCATCGCCACACGGTTGATGTCGACCTGAATCGATCGCCGCGTGGTGCCGGCGAGGGCACGGGCGGTACGACGCTCGTGCATGGAGCGCCTCACGGCCTCGCTCACGGGGGCGAGCAGACCAACCAGACGTGGCACCACCCAGACGATCAACACGCCGACGACCAGAGCCAACAACACCGCACCGATCATCAGCACGGCCATGGCCGAGCCGAGAGGCCAGTTCTGGGCCTGCGAGAACTGCGAGGCGATCATCGAGCCGATCATGTTGCCCTTCGCGCCGCCCAAGACGGTGGCCGTCACGTAGTCGCCACACATAGGTATGAACGTGAGCAACACACCGGCGGCGATACCCGGGCCGGCCAAGGGAAGCGTGATCGAGAAGAAGGTGGTGATCCGGCCCGCGCCCAGGTCCTTGCTCGCTTCGCGCATGCGCACGTCGATGCGATCGAAGGCCACGAACAACGGCAGGATCATGAATCCGAGGTAGTTGTAGACGATGGCGATTTGCACCGCCGTTTGGGTCTCCAACAACTGGATGCCCTTGTCACCGATGAGGCCGAGGTCGATCAACCAACGCGAGAACTCTCCCTTGGGCGCCAGCGGGATACGCCAGGCCACCGTTCGGATGAGGAACGAGGTGAAGCTGGGGATCACCACCAGGGCCAGGATGATCGCGCGCCATTTCTCTCCGACCTTGAATGCGGCGAAGTACGCCACCGGTAGACCGATCACGAGACACATCAACGTCGCGATCACCGAGATCCGCAACGTGGCCTTGAACGTCTTGAAGAAGGTGTCGTCGAACACCTCCGAGTAATTGCCGGTGGTCAACTTGCCGAGATCGACCGGCAACAGTCGTGACGTGTCCTTCGTGCCGAAGGAGTAGACGACGATGAACGCGATCGGGATGACGAAGAACAGCGAGTACCAGATGATCGACGGAAGGGCGAGGGCGAACTTGGGCCCCCGCCACTTCCGTCGACGGCGATCAGTAATCGCTACGGTCACCCGCTATCAGGCCCCGGCCTTGGCCTTCATCTTGTTGAGGATGTCGACCTGCCGATCGATGGCCTCGGTGATCTCCTGGGTCGACATGGTCGACACCTGCTCCTCGTCGAAGAAGATCATGTCGCCGTACTCGAGATCGGGAGCCAGCTCCTCGATGAGCTTCGACATGTCCTTCATACCCGTGTGGTAGCCGTGGTACTGCAGGTCCTGAATGGAGATCTCCGGAACGAGGTCCCAGTTGATCCAGGCGTGCGCCGCTTCGGCGTTCGGGGCTCCCGCGGCGATGCAGTAGTTGTCCATCCACAACTCGGTCGTGGGGGTACCGAGAGCCCACTTCCAGACGCTCGGATCACCGCCGGCTTCGAGGATGCGGAAGTACGCCTGACGGGCGTCGCCGTTCCAGGCCATCGACAACGCGTAGGCGCCCTCGGCGATGGCCGTGCTCGGGTAGCTGTCGAACTTCTTGATGTGCTGAGCCAGCTCGTCCACGAGGAAGGCCTCGCAGGCGTCGAGGTCGGCGGCGTCGGTGCCGTTCCAGTCCTTGCCGTTCGCCCAGCACCACGCGCCCCACAGGTTCGGACCGGTGTCGAGCACCGAACAGTTTCCGCTGGCCTCGTTCATGCAGGCGTCGAAGAAGTCGGCCCACGTCACCAGATCGCGGGTGATCACCGTGCTGTCCCAGAAGAACCCGGTGGTACCCCAGTTCTTGCAGACCGAGTAGTCGTTCGTCGGGTCCCACGCTTGTGCCAGGTAACTCGGGTCGACGTTGACCATGTTCGGGATGAGCGACTTGTCGAACTTCTGGATGAGGCCCTTCTCGATCATCTGCGGGATGTACGGCCCGGTCGGAGCGACGATGTCGAATCCGCTGTTGCCGCCCGAGGTGGACAACTTGGTGATGAGGTCCTCGTTGCTGGCGTAGTAGTCGACCTTCATCGACACACCGAGCGTGGAGTCGGCAAGTGCGCCAACCAGATCCGGGTCGTTGTAATCACCCCAGGTGTACATCGCGAGCGTGCCTGAGGCCGCGTTGATCACGCGACTCCAGTCACCGGATGCCAACGTACCGCCGGGGGCCTCGGTCGAACCCGGTCCCTCCGTGGTGTCGGTCCCGCCTCCGGAACCGCCGTCGTCACCCCCACACGCCGCGGCAACGATGGCCAATCCGGCGGCGGCCGTTCCCATTTGGAAGATGGCGCGCCGGGTCAGCTTCGTACGGAAGCTCTCCGGGGCCAGCATGCGCAGTTGCGGGATCTTGTCGTTGGTGGTCATGGTTGTCTCCTTGCTGTCTCTCTGGATTGGTTGGTTTTCTCGGTTGGTTGGGTTTCGGGGTCGTCCTGCCGAGCAGGGGTCGATCAGTCGGTCGCGTCCGCCATCACGATGTCGGCCTGTCGCGCCGAGAACAGGTACACCTCGTCGGCCGACCAGCTGCAGTACACCTCGTCGCCGGAATGGAACCGGCTCCCACTGGTGCGTGGCGTGAGCACCAGGATGTCGCGGTCACCGGACGTGACGACGTATTGCAACACGTCTCCGAAGTGGGACACTCCGGCCACGGTGCCCTTGGTCATGTTCACGTCGTTGGTCGGGCGTTCGGCGCTGAGATGGATGCACTCGGGTCGGACCGCCGACAGTGCGGGCTCGTCGTTCGGGACGTCCTCCTCGGGCCGACTGGCCACGAACACGGTTCCGTCATCGGCGCGACTGCCGTGCTCGGTGGCCACGCCCTGCCAGAAGTTGTTGCGGCCGATGAATCCGGCCACGAAAGCCGACGCCGGGTGTTCGTACACGGTCTCGGGATCACCCAACTGCTCGATGTGTCCGTCCAGCATGATGGCGATGCGATTGCTCATGCTCATCGCCTCCTCCTGATCGTGCGTGACGAAGATGAAGGTGATGCCCAGCCGACTCTGCAGCAGCTTCAACTCGATCTGCATCTCCTCGCGCAGTTTGCGGTCGAGAGCGCCGAGGGGTTCGTCGAGCAACAACACGCTGGGACGATTCACCAACGCGCGAGCGACCGCGACGCGCTGTTGCTGACCACCCGACATCTGACGCGGCTTACGGTCGGCCAACTTGCTCATCTGCACCATGTCGAGGGCCTCGGCCACCCGGGCAGCGATCTCCGATTTGGCGACGCCCTGCTGACGCAGTCCGTAGGCAACGTTCTCGCTGACGGTCATGTGCGGGAACAACGCGTAGTGCTGAAAGACCGTGTTGACGTCGCGCTTGTACGGTGGCACGCCCTGCACGTACTGACCACTGATACGGATATGACCGGTGTCGGGCTGTTCGAAACCGGCCAACATCCGCAAGGTCGTGGTCTTGCCACAACCACTGGGACCGAGCAACGAGAGGAACTCGCCCGGTTGGACCGAGAGGCTGACCGAGTCGACGGCCACCATGGTGCCGAAGCGCTTGGTGACGTTCTCTAGTTCAACTGCGCCACGCTGCCCGCTCACCTGGCATGTCCCCCGATCCGACGATGTCTCTCGCTGTCCCAACCGTTCCGGCAGATTCGGCTGCCGCCACCTGCGACTATAGGACACCACGACCCCGAGGAGCACCAATCATCACGGTGTGTCGAGGGCTAGGATCTCGTCACCTTCCCCCCGGAGAATCGCGTGACCACCCCCACAACCAAGCCGTCCGACCTCGTCTCGCTCGGACAGCGTCATCTCTGGGGGCACTTCACGAACCTGTCCTCCGTGCAACGCCAGGGTCTTCCCGTCATCGTGCGCGGCGAGGGGCCGTGGGTGTTCGATCACACCGGCAAGCGTTACCTCGACGGACTGTCGGGCCTCTTCACCGTGAACGTCGGACACGGGCGCCCGGAGCTGGCCGCGGCGGCGGAGCGACAGAGCCGTGAACTCGGCTACTTCCCGCTCTGGAGTTTCGGCCACGAGCCCGGCATCCGACTCGCCACCAAACTGGCCGCGCTCGCGCCCGGGGACCTCAATCGGGTCTTCTTCACGTCGGGCGGCGGCGAGGCCCTCGAGTCCGCTTGGAAGGTGGCGGTGCAGTACTTCGCGGCCATCGGGCAACCGCAACGACGCAAAGTCATCAGCCGCGACTACGCCTACCACGGAACCACCCTCGGGGCCCTCAGCATCACGGGCATCCCGGCCATCCGCGAACCGTTCGAACCCCTGTTGCCGTGGGCGGTGAAGGTGCCCAACACCAACCGCTACCGATGCGAAACGTGTGCCTTGTCGGAGACCTGCACCCTGGACTGTGCCGACGAGGTGGAGCGCACCATCCTGCGCGAAGGACCCGAGACCGTGGCGATGATCGTGATGGAACCGGTCCAGAACACCGGCGGGGCACTCGTTCCTCCCGCGGGCTACTGGGCGCGCATGCGCGAGATCGCCGACAAGTACGGCATCCTCTTGGTCAGCGACGAGGTCATCTGCGCGTTCGGTCGTCTTGGACACTTCTTCGCCTGCGAGCGATTCGGCTACCAGCCCGACATGATCATCTTCGCCAAGGGCGTCACCAGTGGCTACGCACCGCTGGGCGGCTTCATCGCCAGCGACCGCATCGCCGCGCCTTTCCTCGAAGATGACGGTTCGGTTCTGTTGCACGGTCTCACCTTCGGAGGTCACCCCGTCAGTTGTGCGGTCGCGTTGGCGAACATCGAGGTGATGGAGCGCGAGGACGTCCCCGGCAACGTGCTGGCCAACGAAGTCGTCTTCGACGAAGTGATGGAATCACTCCGCGATCTGCCGTTCGTGGGAGACATCCGTGGATGCGGGTATTTCCGAGTGTTGGAACTGGTCAAGGACAAGACCAGCAAGCAAACCTTCAGCGACGAGGAATGCAACTGGCTGTTGCGCGACCAGTTGTCGCCGCGCATCTACGGCAAGGGGCTCATCTGTCGAGCCGACGACCGCGCCGATCCGGTGCTGGTGCTCTCCCCCACCTTGGTGTGCGGGCCCGACGAGTTGCGATTCATCGGGAAGGTGCTCACCGAGGCGATCACCGAGACCGCCGAGGCCTTCGCGCACCGTTGACTCGCGGGAGTCACGGGAGATTCGGTCGAGGCTCGATCAGTCGAGATTGGCCATCACGTGCTTGATGCGCGTGTAGTCGTCCAGTGCGTACGCCGACAGGTCCTTGCCGTAACCGGACTTCTTGAAACCACCGTGCGGCATCTCGGCCACCATGGGAATGTGGGTGTTCACCCACACGCATCCGAAGTCGAGGCGCTTGGTCATGCGCATCGCACGTCCGAAGTCGCGGGTCCAGACGCTGGACGCCAATCCGTACTCCACGCCGTTGGCCCACCGCACCGCTTCGTCCTCGTCGGTGAACTGCTGCACCGTGATGACCGGGCCGAAGATCTCGCTCTGGATCATCTCGTCGTTCTGGCGCAGGTCGCTCACCACCGTGGGCGGGAAGAAGAAGCCGCTGGTGCCCTGCCGCGAACCGCCGGCGTTCACCTGGGCGTGCGCAGGCAGTCGATCGAAAAATCCCGAGACCCGCGTCAACTGGTTCGGGTTGTTCACCGGTCCGAACAACACGTCGTCGTCGGGCATGCCGCACTGCGTGGCCTTGGCCTGCTCGGTGAGCGCGGCCACGAAATCCTTGTAGACCTTGGCCGAGCACAACACTCGTGTGGCCGCCGTGCAGTCCTGTCCGGCGTTGAAATAGCCCGCCATCGCGATGCCCTCGGCGGCGGCCGCGATGTCGGCGTCCTCGAACACCACCACCGGCGCCTTGCCGCCCAGTTCCAGGTGCACCCGCTTCAGCGACTTCGCGGCGGCCTCGGCCACCTCCATTCCCGCGCGCACCGAACCGGTGACGCTCACCAGAGACGGGGTGTCGTGCACGACCATGGCCCGTCCGGTGTCGCGGTCACCACACACCACGTTCATGACGCCCGGCGGCAGGAATTCGGCGCAGATCTCGGCCAACAAGGTGGTGGTGACCGGTGTGGTGTCCGAGGGCTTGAGCACCACGGTGTTGCCGGCCGCGATAGCCGGGGCGAACTTCCACACCGCCATCATCATCGGATAGTTCCACGGTGCAACTTGTGCACACACACCAACGGGCTCGCGGCGAATCCACGAGGTGTGGCCGGGCATGTACTCGCCGGCACTCTTGCCTTCGAGCATGCGTGCTGCGCCGGCAAAGAATCGAATCTGATCCACCATCGGCGGAATTTCTTCCGACGTGGTGATGGCCACGGGCTTGCCGCAGTTCTCCACCTCGAGTGCGATGAACTCCTCGGCCCGCGCCTCGATGGCATCGGCGATACGGAAGAGGGCGAGCGAACGATCCTTCGGAGTGGAGTCGCGCCAGCCCTCGAAGGCCGTGGCCGCGGCCTTCATCGCCGTGTCCACGTCGGCGGCCGACGACAACGGCGCCGTCGCGTACTGCTCGCCGGTGGCCGGATTCACCACGCCGAGCGTGCGGCCGTCGGCCGCGTCTACATATTTGCCGTCGATGAAATTGCGAAACGTCTTCATGCCGTCAACCTTAGTGCCGAGCACCGATGGGCCGTTTCGAGCCCCACGGACTAGGTTGCCCTCATGGCCACCCCCATCTCCGAACTGGACATCCCCGCGGTCTCTTTCGATTTCGCCGACGCCCAGGAACACCGCCAGATGTTGCGGGACATCTCGAAGCAGTCGTGGATCGCCAAAGGGGTGTTCGCGTACCCGATCTTCACCTACGAGGACTGCGTGGCCATATTGCGCGACAAGCGCTGGCACAGTGCGGCGGCTCTGGCCGCATCGGCTTTCGGGGTGAACGATCCGCGCCTCGAAGAACGTCGTCGCGAGTCCATCTTGTCGGCCGAGGGAGAGGTGCACACGCGCTTGCGCCGGCTGGTGGCACCTTCGTTCTCCCCTCGTTCAGCGGACCGACTGCGACCCTTCATGCGCGAGGTCATGAATTCGCTGCTGGATCCGGTGGTGCCCGCCGGACGTTGCGACCTGGCCAGCGACGTGTGCGATCCGTACCCCATCCCGATCATCTGCGAACTGCTCGGGGCACCGAAGGAGGATTGGCAGTTGTTCAGTCGTCTCGCCGAGCAAGTGCTGAACATCTTCAACGTCACCAGTACCGAACAGCTCACCGAGATCTTCGCCGCCCAGGACGAACTGGAGGCCTACACGCTCGATCTCATCGCCGACCGACGCAACAAACCGGCCGACGACTTGATCACCAGCCTCATCGCCGCCGAGGAAGCCGGCGACAAATTGAGCGAGGTCGAGCTGGTGATGATGGTTCAGGCCGTCATCGTGGGCGGCACCGACACCACGCGCAATCAACTCGGTTGTTCGGTGGCACTGTTCGCCGAGCATCCTGACCAGTGGAAGCTGTTGGCCGAGCAACCCGAGTTGGCCCCCAAAGCCGTCGAGGAAACGATGCGGTACTTCGGCGCGGTTCGGGCCACGGGAAGATTCGCCAGCGAGGACATCGAATACAAAGGTGTCCTGTTCCCGAAGGGAACCTTGGTGACCCCGGCGCTCGCGATGGCCAACCTAGACGAATCCGTGTTCGCCGAACCCGACACCTTCGACATCACGCGTGAGCCCGCCGGTCAACCGCAGATGACGTTCGGTTCGGGCATCCACTACTGCCTGGGTGCCGCCTTGGCGCGGGCCGAGCAGCAGGAGGCTCTGCCGTTGATGGCGCAGAGAATGAAGAATCTGCGGATAGACGGCGCGGTCACGTGGAAGCCCTCGACCGTCGCCATTTTCGGACCCGAGAAACTGCCGATCGCGTACGATCCATCCTGAATGAGTTCCGTCGAGAAACTGAGGGCGAGATTCTTGCCCAAACGCGACCTGTGGCACCCCGACCACTCCTTGGAGTTGGTCGTGCCTTCGCAAAGAAAGGACTTCGACGCCGATGGACTTGCTCGCTATCTCGAATTGATCGGAGTGGAAACTCCTGGCGAGTTTTGTCGTGTGGATCAGGTCTATTACGCACGCCGAACACCTCGTCGCATCGACCGACACCTTTCCGAGCGCCATTTCATGGAGATCGGATGGAGAATGGGATTAGATCCTCATGGTTGGTTCGACACCAAAAGATATTTGAGTACTTATGCAGATGTCGCCGAATCCGGAGCAAATCCGTTCGAGCACTTCCTCATCCACGGCTGGAGGGAGCACCGAGTCCCAACCCTGCGAAGACAGCGAGATCGTGGCCGATGGACACCGGCTCGCATGCGCCCAGAATTTGACATCTTCGGTTTCTCGAAGCATCTCCAACGGCTTTATCCGACGACACCATTGGAAGATCTGTGCCGCGTGGACGAGACTTACTATCGTGAGAATCAAACCTCGAAACTCGAAGAGGGCGAGTCGGCAGAGATTCATTTTCACGAGCATGGGTGGGTCGGTTTCCACAATCCCAATCGGTACTTCGACACCCGCTATTACCTCGAGAACAACGACGACGTGCGCGAAGCCGGAATCGACCCCTTCGAGCACTATCTACTCCATGGGTGGCGGGAAGGTAGACGGCCGGCTGCGGACCTCAAAGCAGTTCGTCTTGTTGATCTCATCACACGACGCTCAGACCCTGACCCGCTCAATCTCGGATTCAACGCTCCCGACGGACCCGTGCAAATGTCCGGAGAATCTCTCGGCAACCTACTGCGAGCCAATCGCGAACCAGTCCGACGGTTGGTGATTGGATTCGGTCACGACAACTATCGGCGCCATGTGGGTGGCATCCAGATGGTCGCAGGTATCGAGCAACGAATGTTCGATCAGCTGGGTTTCGACTATCTCTATGTCTACCCGACACATCACCGCCTCGCGCTGGCACCGGCGAGTGAGTACCTGGTCGAGTTCATCCTCAATGGTGTCGAGCTGCAAGCGCGAACCACTGTCGCCGACTTGTTCGATCAGTTGGGTGATTCCGAAGCTGTCGTCATTCACTCCCTGTACGGCCATTCGCCCGAGGCCATCGCCGCCGAGATTCCCCGTTCCCAGCCGAAACGCCTTGTGTGGTGGATTCATGACTACTCGATTCACTGCGAAAACCATCTCCTCGCCCACAACGACAGCAAATTCTGTGGAGACCCGCCTCCTGAATCGCAGTTGTGCGCTGTGTGCACCTACGGGGGTCGTCGCGCGGAGTGGCTGCGTCGAGTTGGCCAACTTCGTGCATCTTTCGATTGGGAGTTTCTCACACCTTCTCAGGCCGCCGCCGAGATCGTGACTTCTGGACACACAGCCCTCGACCACGCCCCGCGGGTGATTCCGCACGGATGCGTGACATTCGATAGCGAGCGCGCCGTGCACTCTTCGTCCGATGAGCGACTTCGCATCGGATTCGTTGGTCATCCGAATGGGCCAAAGGGTTGGCATGTCTTCTGCCGGCTGGTGGATGCGAGCAAACGGAGGGGTGATCCGATCGACTTTCTGCACTTCGGTGCAACACCCGCACCGCACCCTCATATCGGATTCGTCCAAACCCGCCAAACCATCGAAACCTTGGGTTTGACCACGAGACTTCTCAAGCAGGAGCAAGTCGACGCAGTCGTAGTCTGGTCGACACATCGAGAGACCTTCAACATCGTCACGCAGGAGGCGATCGCCGCAGGTTGTCACATCATCTGTCCCACGGTCTCCGGAAACATCGCTATGTCTGCAACGACCCTCGGTCGCTCCATCCTGTACACGGACGAGGATGAGTTGATCTCCGACGACTCGTTCAACGAACGCATTCGACGTGCGATCGGCCGGAAAGTCGCGCATGGTGAGTTCCGTTACGCAGGGACCACCGCGGCACTGTTCGGCGAGGTGAGGCTGTGACCCTCAATGTGTACACCTCGGCCAACCTGGCATACTCGGCACAGTGTGCGACACTCCTGGAGTCGATCAGACTGCACGAACCAGCGGCGCACGTTTCACTTCTCCTGGTCAACTCGGATCTCGAGGACAAGAAGATTGGCCAACTCCGGGCACTCTTCGATGAGGTGATCACATCACAGGACTTGCTCGGCAAGGATCACCGAGAGTGGATGAATCGATACAACGTGGTCGAGGCTTGTACCTCGGTCAAGGGCCGAGCACTGAGACATCTTCTCGAGCGTGAGCAACCGGTCGTATACCTCGACCCCGACACAATGCTTTTCTCTCCGCTCGACAACTTTCGGACGCAATTAGATACGTGCTCAATTCTGCTCACGCCCCACCAGGTCGCATTTTCCATCGAAGTCGATGAGGGAATCCACGACGAGATGGATTCCCTTCTCTTCGGTGTGTACAACCTCGGCATGTTGGGAGTTCGGCCGACGCAACAAGGCAAGGACTTCGCCCGTTGGTGGGATTTACGTCTCGAGCGCCACTGTCTCGACGATTCCTCTCGTGGTCTGTTCACCGACCAAAAGTGGATGGACCTTGCGCCCGTCTATTTCCCAGAAACTCGCCTTCATTTGGATGCCGGAGTCAACGTGGCGTCCTGGAATCTGCACAATCGATTTATCACACTCTCCGACGATGGCACTTACCTCGTCAACGGCCAACCATTGGTGCTCTACCACTTCACCAAGATCCAATCAATCGGGCGAGATTCATCGATTCGCAAGATGCTCAATAACCCATTGGCTGCCGATCTTGTGCGCTTCTATCTCGAACGGCTCGAATATTGGCAACAAGTATTCCTCTAGCGCCGCTTCGATTGTTCTCGATCACTGAATGAGTGCCACGATGTCCCCATGAGCGCGAACAAGACCATGAAGTTGGGCTACAACACCGGATACTGGTCGGCGGGTCCGCCGGCCGGAGCCCTCGAGGCGGTTCAAGAGGCCGATCGCCTCGGCTTCGACTCCATCTGGACGGCCGAGGCGTACGGCAGCGACGCGCTCACTCCTTTGGCGTGGTGGGGTGCCAACACCACCAACGTCCGGCTGGGCACCGCCATCATGCAGATGAGCGCGCGCACACCGACGGCCGCGGCGATGGCGGCCATCACCCTCGACCATCTCTCCAACGGTCGATTCATCCTGGGCCTCGGCGCGAGTGGCCCGCAGGTGGTCGAAGGTTGGTACGGCCAGGCCTACGGCAAGCCCTTGGCCCGCACGCGCGAGTACATCGACATCGTGCGACAGGTGCTGGCCCGCGAGAAGCCGGTCGAGAAGCACGGTGCGTTCTATGACCTGCCCTACACGGGCACCGACGGCGCCGGGCTGGGCAAGGCGTTGAAGCCCACGGTGCATCCGTTGCGCCGCGACATCCCCATCTTCCTCGCGGCCGAGGGTCCGAAGAACGTCGCTCTGTCGGCCGAGATCTGCGACGGTTGGTTGCCACTGTTCTTCGCACCGAAGGAGGACGCCTTCTACCGCACGTGTCTGAACGAGGGCTTCGCCAAGTCGGGCGAGACCGGAAAGGCCGATCGTTTCGAGGTGGCCTCGACCGTGATGATGATTCCGGGCGACGACGCCGAGAAGTGCGCCGACATGGTGCGTCCGTTCCTCGCGTTGTACGCCGGCGGCATGGGCGCCAAGGGTGCGAACTTCCACTTCGAGGTGTTCGCCCGCATGGGATACGAGGACGTGGCCACCAAGGTGCAGGAGTTGTACCTCGATGGCAAGAAGGCCGAAGCGGCCGCGGCCATTCCGTTGAAGATGGTCGAGGATGTGGCTCTCGTCGGCCCGCCGGCCAAGATCAAAGACGAACTGGCCATGTGGAAGGAAACCTGCATCACCACGTTCCTCGTCAGCGGACCGGCCCAGGTGTTGCCCTTCTACGCCGACCTCATCAACGGCTGACGCATGACCGGGTCGATCGGGCCGACGGTCGCCCTCCAACGCGATCTGTTGCGCACTGGTGAGGCGACGGCCGCCGAGCTGGTGGAGTCGTGCCTTCGCCGCATCGACGAAGTTCAACCGGAATTGAACTGCTTCGTGACGGTGTGGGCCGACGAGGCGTTGGATCGCGCGCGATACGTCGACATCACGCGTGGCGGATTGGCCGGAATTCCCGTGGCCATCAAGGACACGTCGTCATGGGAGGGACACCTGTCCACCGCCGGCTCGGTCACGTTGCGCGACAACATCGCCCGACGCACCGACGCGGTGGTGCAGTCGTTGCTCGACGCCGGCGCGATCATCGTCGGCAGCACCAACACACCCGAGTTCGCTCACGCCGGTATCACCGACAATCCGCTGTGGGGCGTGACGCGCAATCCCCACGACCCGTCGCGCACACCGGGCGGATCCAGCGGAGGATCGGCCGCGGCAGTGGCCAGTGGTTGCGTCGCCCTCGCCGAGGGCAGCGACATGGGCGGATCGGTGCGCATCCCCGCGGCGTGGTGCGGCATCGTGGGACTGAAGCCGTCCCTCGGCCGCATCCCCATGACCGCCTTGCCCGGACTGTTCGACCTCTTGTCGCATCACGGACCACTCGCTCGAACGGTGGACGACGCGTGGGAGTTCCTGTTGGCGACGCAAGGCCCGTCGCTTGCCGATCCGTACGCGGTTCATCCCGCCTTGACTCGCGCGGAACCACCGGTGCGCGGCCTGAGTGCCGCGCTGTCCATCGACCTCGGCTGCTGGGCGGTGGACCCGGCCATCGCGAGTGCCGTCGAGAACGCCGCCACGAGCCTGCGTTCCTTGGGAGTCTCGGTCGAGAACGTCGACCCCGGTTTCACCGCCCGCGACAACGCCCTGTGGTTGGAGTACTGGGGTGTCTTCATGGCCGGCTTCTACGGCGACGTCGCCGACGACAAGGCCGAGGTGATGGACCCCGACGTGCTGTGGTTGATCGAACTGGGCCGCAGTTTCGGGGCGGTCGACACCAAACGCATGGACGTCGAACGCACCTCATTCTGGCGCCGCGCGACCG
>JAURHL010000160.1 GCA_030833305.1 Acidimicrobiales bacterium
GCCATGAACCTCCCGACGGGGGACTCGGGGGCAGGGGAGTGATCGACGGAGTTCAGTCGAACAGTTCGGGATCGGTGCGGCAGATCTCCTGCCACAGCGGTTGGAACTGGAACCATCCCGCGAGCGAATGCCCGGTCTGATCGCGCGTGTAGGCGGCGTATTCGGGCTTGATGTGCTTGGGGGTGCCGGCGGCCATGGCGAGCAGTTGCGCCTGACACGAACGATCCATGGACAAGAACCAGAACGCGGCTTCCTCGACGGTGCTGCCGACGGTGAACAGGCCGTGGTTCTGGTGGATGGCCGCCTTGCCGCGCGGGAACATGGAGGCCAGTTCCTTGCCGGCGTCGACGTCGAACACGACGGCACCACCCTGCTCGGAGATCACCACGTGGTCCTCGTAGAAGATGCAGGCGTCCTGGGTGATGGGATCGAGAGGTATGCCGAGCGAACTGAACGCCTTTCCGTGCACCGAGTGCGCGTGCGCGGCGGCGATCACGTCGGGGCGTGCCGCGTGGATCGCCGAGTGGATGACGAACGCCGCTCGGTTGACGGGAAGTTCACCGACCACGACCTCGCCGTGGTGATTCACCAGCAGCAGATCGCTCACGCGCATGTGACGGAAGCTGAGGCCGAAGGGGTTGACCCAGAAGTGATCGGGCTTCTCGGGGTCGCGCACGGTGATGTGGCCGGCCACACCCTCGCCGAAGCCCATGCGGCCGAAGATGCGCAACGCACCGTCGAGGAGGAGCGCGAGCAGGTTGGCGTTGCCACCCTGAGCGGCGGCGGCGAGAGCGGATTCGGCGTTGGTGGTCACGTGACGAAGACTAGACCCGATACCGCGCGCCACCCACCAGCCTCGACGACGAGCGGGACCGCGCCCCCGTGGTGGCACAATCGTTCCATGAACTTCGAGATCGCCCCCTCGGGCATCGCCCCGACCGCGGCCAACTACGCGCACGCGATCCTCAGTGTCGGTCCCGCGCGACTTCTGCACACGTCGGGCATCGTGCCGATCGCCGCCGACGGAACGGTGCCGGCGAATCTGGCCGATCAGGCCGCCACCGTGTGGATCAACCTGCGGGCCATCCTCGAGCAGGCCCAGATGAAGGTGACCGACATCGTCTCGATCACCACCTACGTCGTGGTCGGAGAACCGCTGGCTCCCGTGATGGCGGCGCGGGACGCCGCGCTCGGTGGGCATCGGGCCGCCAGCACGTTGGTCACCGTGCCCGCCCTGGCGCGCCCCGAATGGCGCATGGAGATCGCCCTCGTCGCCGCCCGTTGAGATCCTCGTCCCGAGATGGGTGATCGGTGGGCTCGCCCCGTACAGTCGGGGGTGATGAGCGACGACATCCGCACCGACTCCGGTATCGAAATCAAGCCCCTGTACACCGCGACCGACCTGGCCGGCTTCGACGCCACCACGCAGTTGGGTGAGCCGGGCAAGCCCCCCTACACCCGCGGCGTCTATCCGACCATGTACCGCGGCAAGTTGTGGACGATGCGCCAGTACGCCGGCTTCGGCACGGCGGAGTCCACCAACGAGCGCTTCAAGTTCCTGCTCGGTGCCGGACAGACCGGGCTGTCGTGTGCATTCGACCTGCCCACCCAGATGGGGTACGACTCCGATCATCCCCGCGCCGAGGGCGAGGTGGGCAAGGTCGGCGTGGCCATCGACTCCATGGCCGACATGCGATTGCTGCTGAAGGACCTGCCGCTCGACAAGGTCACCACGTCGATGACCATCAACTCCACCGGCGCGATCCTTCTGCTGATGTACGAGTTGGTCGCCGAGGAGCAGGGCGTGGCGTCGACCGCGATCAGCGGCACAATTCAAAACGATTTGCTCAAGGAATACATCGCCCGCGGTACGTACGTCTATCCACCTCGTCAGAGCATGCGCATCATCACCGACATCTTCGAGTACTGCGCGAAGCACGTCCCGAAGTGGAACACCATCTCCATATCCGGCTACCACATTCGTGAGGCGGGCTCGACGGCCGTGCAGGAGATCGCGTTCACCATCGCCAACGGCATCGCGTACGTCGAAGCGGCCATCGCCGCGGGTCTCGACGTGGACGACTTCGCTCCGCGTCTGTCGTTCTTCTGGAACGCGCACAACAACTTCTTCGAGGAGGTGGCCAAGTTCCGCGCCTCGCGCCGCATCTGGTACCGCCTCATGAACGATCGGTTCAAGGCGAAGAAGGAGTCCAGCAAGTTGCTGCGGTTCCACACCCAGACCGGGGGAAGCACGCTCACCGCGCAGCAACCCGAGAACAACATCGTCCGCGTGGCGTTGCAGAGCATGGCCGCGGTGATGGGTGGAACCCAGAGCCTGCACACGAACGGATTCGACGAGGCGCTCAGCCTTCCCACCGAACGCGCCGCGCGCATCGCCCTGCGCACCCAGCAGATCATCGGATACGAGAGCGGCATCGCCGACACCCCCGATCCGTTGGCGGGCAGCTACCTGGTCGAGACGCTCACCGACGAGATCGAGCGACTGGCGTTGGAGTACATCGCGCGCATCGACGAGATGGGAGGTGCGGTCGCGGCGATCGAGGCCGGTTATCAGATGGACGAGATCGAACAGGCCGCCTACGAGTACGCCAAGTCCATCGACGACGACGAGCGTGTCATCGTCGGTGTCAACAAGTTCGGTGTCGACGACGACCCCGAGCCCGAGGTGTTCCCGATCGATCCCGCGCTCGAGCGTGGTCAGAAGAAGCGACTCGGCGAGTACAAGGCCGCGCGCGACCAGACCAAGGTGACAGCGGCTCTCGACGCGGTGGTGGCCGCGGCCAAGACCAGCGACAACCTCCTGTACCCGATGAAGGAAGCCCTGCGGGCCGATGCGACGTTGGGCGAGATCAGCGACGCTTTGCGCGGCGTGTTCGGGATCTACCAGCCCTGATCAATCCGCGATTCGCATGACGACGGGTGCCGGTCGCTCCGGTGTCTCCATCGTCTCGGCTTGGTAACCCACGTAGAAGATTCCGGCGATGTGAGTGCCGGGATCGAAGCCGGCGAACTCGGCCACCGCGTCGTGCGAGCCCTTCGGACACGAACCCCAGTACGTGGCGATTCCGCGCGCGGTGGCGGCCAGCATCAGGTTCTGGCAGGCCGCCGCGACCGCGTCGCGATTCTCGGTGGTGCGCTCGTCGGAGTCCCCGGGGATCGACCCGATGATCAAAATGTTCGGGGTGCGCTCGTACTTGGTGAGAGCCTTGCTGACCTTGTTGGGGTCGTCGCCGTGGGCGGCCATCGCGTTCGACACCACCCGTCCGAGTCGGGATCGACCGGCGCCGGTGACCGAGGCGAATCGCCAGGGCCAGGTGCGCTTGTGGTTGGGGGCCCACGTGGCGAGCTCGCACAATTCGACGATGACGTCGTCGGGGACCGGTCGTTCGCGTTCGACGAACATGTTGGTGCGACGCGCGCGGATGACGTCGTCGATGGACGCGCGGTCGACGTTCATGACGCGAATCGATCGGCGAGCCGCTTCAGCGTCTTCTCGATCGAGACCCGGTTCTTGGCCGGGTAGTTCATGACGCGCATCATCAACTGCGACTTCGACGTGTTCCAGTCGAACTGTTCGGTGACCATCGTGCCACCCTCGACGGGTTCCAGGATGTAACGCCACACGTGACCACCGAAGTGACGCCACGCGATCCGGCGCGGTTCGTCGAACTCCACGACCTCGTTCGTGATCTTGTACTTCACTCCGATTTTCATGTCCATGCCGAACGTGGCGCCCAGCGACAATCGTGCGGGCGCCGACGATTGGGAGTTCTGGACCGAACCCGAGCCGTCGATCTCTCCGTGTTTCGACGGATCGGCCAGCAGGGCGAAAATGGTCGCCGGATCGGCGTTCACCTTCACGGACACCGACACGATCTTGCTCGGATCTGATTTCTTGGGCATTGGACTCGACATGATCTGCTCCTTCAACGGGTTCGGGTGAGATGGGCATGCACGGCGTCGGCGGCTCGGCGACCCGAGTACAACGCCCCCTGAATGGACGCGGTGTCGCGGTGGTCGCCGGCCACGAAGATGTTGTCACGCAGATGGACGCGCTTCTTCGGTGAGAAGGGCGGGCTCTGGTCGGGCTGTCCGTGGGCGATCCGATACGTGCGCAGATGTCGCCAGGACTCGGCCCGGGGTCCGAACATCCGCGACATCTGTTCGCGCACGGTGGTCTCGAGGCCGTCGTCGAGCGAACCCGGAACGGCGGCCGCGATCAAATGGCTTCCCGCGGGGGCGTAGTGCGGGCTGACGTTGCTCATCACGGCGATGTTCAGCGCCGGACCCTCGGCCGTGCCGTCGAGAATGATGTAGCGCGACGTGGTGGGGGCCTCGTCGGCCGCGAAGTAGACGCAGGACACCGAACGTGAACGTACCGCGGGCAATCCGAGCAACGCCGCCGCGACGGGGCCCTCGGTGGCCACCAGCACCGCGTGCGCCTCGACGCGTCGACCGTCC
>JAURHL010000161.1 GCA_030833305.1 Acidimicrobiales bacterium
GTCGTGACGCGGTCGAGTTGATCGACGCGGGCCGGGTGTTGGTGAACGGCGCGGTGGCCGACAAGGCGGCGCGACAAGTGGATCCCGGTGATGCCGTGGTGATCGAAGGTCCACCGCCGCGTTTCGTCAGTCGGGGTGGCGAGAAGTTGGACGCCGCTCTCGAGGAACGCGGTATCGACGTGACCGGTTGGCGTGTGCTCGACGCGGGCGCGTCCACGGGCGGGTTCACCGACTGCCTGTTGCAGCGGGGCGCGGCGCACGTGGTGGCGCTCGACGTGGGTCATGGTCAGTTGCATCCACGCATCCGAGCCGACGAGCGCGTCACGGTGATCGAGCGATTCAACATCCGCGAGGTGCAGCCCGACGTCATCGGTGGCGGGGTCGACATGGTGGTGGCCGACCTCTCGTTCATCTCCCTCACGTTGGTGGTTCCCGCCATGGTGCGCGTGTGCAAACCCGGGGCCGTGTTGGTGCTGTTGGTGAAACCCCAGTTCGAGGTGGGCAAGCGCGACGTGTCGAAGGGTCGCGGGGTGATCACCGACCCGGCCCTGCACGACGAGGCGGTGGCCGCGGTGCGCACATCCTGCGAAACCGCCGGATTGCAGGTGATCGACGTGGTCCCCTCGCCGATCACGGGCGCCGAGGGCAACCGCGAGTTCCTCTTGCATGCGGTCCTGCCACACCCGCGTGAGATGATGAATCCGTGAACGTTCTGATCGTCGGCAACTCCGAGCGCCCCGATGCGGCCGATGTCGCGTCTCGGGCCGCCCGATGGCTGATCGCTCACGGTCACCATCCGGTGGCGGTGGCCGCCGATGCGGCGGTTCTGCGCTCCGACGACATCGAGATCGTCGACTCCGTGGCCGGCGCGGGCGAGTTGGGGCTGGTGGTCAGCGTCGGCGGCGACGGCACCATGTTGCGCGCGGTGACGTTGCTCGATGGCGCACCGGTGCCGGTGCTCGGCGTGAACGTCGGTTTGCTCGGCTACTTGGCCGAGGTCGAGCCGTCCAACCTCGAGACCGCTCTGTCGCGATTCTTCGCGCACAATGTCGAGATCGAACGACGTCTGGTGCTCGACGTCACGGCGCGCACCGCGTCGGGAACTCGTCGGTGGCGCTCGCTGAACGAGGCCTCACTCGAGAAGCAGCATGCCGGTCAAACGGTGCGCTTGCGTTTGCACATCGACGGTGTGCCGTTCACCACCTACCAAGCCGACGGCATCCTGGTGGCCACCCCCACCGGTTCCACCGCGTACTCCATGTCGGCGCGCGGGCCGGTCATCTCGCCCGGGCACGAAGCCATCCTCATCACCCCGTTGGCCCCGCACATGCTGTTCGACCGATCGCTCGTGCTGCGGTCCGACGAGGCCGTCGAGGTGGAAGTGGTGGGTCAGCGTCCGGTGGGGCTGACGGTCGACGGACAAGAAGCCGTGGTTCTGCAGCCCGGCGACACGGTGTCCTGTTCGGCCAGCGATCACCCCGCATTGTTCGTGCGTCTCGAATCGCGACGATTCCACCAAACGTTGAAAGCCAAGTTCGGCCTGTCGGATCGGTGACGCGGTGTTGACCGAACTACATATCGAGGATCTCGGCATCATCGGTCGCTCGGAGGGGTTGTTCGAATGTTGACCGAACTTCATATTGAGGATCTCGGCATCATCGGGTGCTGGGGGGCGGTTTTCGTATGTTGACCGAACTTCATATTGAGGATCTCGGCATCATCGATCGACTCGATCTGGTTTTCGGCGAGGGCTTGGTGGTGCTCACCGGGGAAACCGGGGCCGGCAAGACCATGCTCATCGAAGCCATTTCGTTGTTGGTGGGCGGTCGGGCTGACGCCGCCCGGGTGCGCGCGGGGGCCACCGAAGCACGCATCGAGGGGCGTTTCGTGGTGGGCGATGTCGAACACATCATGACCCGCGTGGTGCCCCTGGATGGACGATCTCGGGCCTATGTCGACGGTCGTCTGGCCACGGTCGGCCAACTCGCCGACCTCGGGGCCAGCTTGGTCGACCTGCACGGTCAACACACGCACCAGAGCCTGCTGTCGATGGCTGTTCAGCGGGCGTCACTCGATCAGTTCGCCGGCACCGACCTGGAGCCGTTGCGCCTCGCCCGCGGACGCATCACCGAAATCGACGCATCGCTGGCCGCGCTTGGTGGCGACGCCAAGTCGCGAGCCCGCGAGATCGATCTATTGCGCTTCCAGGTCGACGAGATCGCCTCGTTGGGCATCACCGACCCCGACGAGGACCGTCGCCTCGAAGCCGACGAAGACGTGTTGGCCGACGCCACGGCCCACCGCGAGGCTGGCGAGGCGGCGATCGAGTCATTGAACGCCGACGGAGCCGCCGCCGACGCGCTTGGCGCGGCCATCGCCGGTCTCACCAATCGCGCACCTTTCGCCCACCTGGTGGGTCGTCTTCGCGACGTGGCCGCCGAGGTGGCCGACATCGCGTCGGAACTACGAGCGGTCGCCGAATCCTGCGAGGACGACCCGGAACGGCTGGCCGCGGTGCGGGCCCGGCGTCGCGACCTGCGGGAACTGCAACGCAAGTACGGCGACTCGCTGACCGAAGTGATGTCCTACCACGACGAAAGCGCCCAGCGTTTGGCCGAACTCGAGTCATTCGAGGTCCGGGTGGCCGAACTCGAGACTAAACGGACGGCGGCCCTGAAGGCCGAGCGCAAGGCGGCGGCCACGGTCGCGGTCAGTCGCCGTGGCGCTGCCGCCACCCTGGGTGAGAGCATCACCGCTCACCTCGCCGAATTGGCCATGGAGCGCGCCGTGGTGCGCATCGAGGTGTCCGGCGACGACCCGGCCGACGAGGTGGTGTTCCTGCTGGCGGCCAACCCCGGAAGTCCGGCGGCCCCCTTGGCCAAGGTGGCGTCGGGAGGTGAACTGGCCCGCACGATGTTGGCCATTCGCATGGTTCTCACCGATGGTCCACCCATTCTCATTTTCGACGAAGTCGACGCTGGCATCGGTGGCGCGGCGGCCAACGCGGTGGCTCGCTGCCTTGCTCGATTGGCCGAATCCCATCAGGTGTTCGTCGTCACCCACCTGGCGCAGGTTGCCGCACTGGCGCGGCAACACATCGTGGTGCGCAAGGAGATCGTGTCGTCCGGTGGCGCCGACTACACCCGAGCCACCGTCGAATCGGTGGCGGGTAACCCTCGTATCGACGAGATCGCCCGGATGTTGTCGGGTCGTCCCGACAGTGCCGCGGCCCGCCGGCACGCCCGCGAACTTTTGGCCGGCTGAAACTCGTGGGGAATGGCGGGGGAGGAGTCCCGCGCACGGTATGGTGATCTCCCGTTGTAGGTGCTCGATCGGGCATCAGGAAACGGGAGGTTGACATGCCGAAGCACATCTTCGTGACCGGAGGGGTCGCGAGTTCGCTCGGTAAGGGTCTCACCGCTTCGTCGCTCGGCCGTCTCCTCAAATTGCGCGGTCTGCGCGTGACCATGCAGAAACTCGATCCGTACATCAACGTCGACCCGGGCACCATGAATCCCTTCGAACACGGCGAGGTCTTCGTCACCGACGACGGCGGTGAAACCGATCTCGATCTCGGTCACTACGAACGTTTCATCGACGAGAACCTCACGCGCAATTCGAATGCCACCACGGGATCGATCTATCAGGCGGTTCTGGCCGCGGAACGTCGTGGTGATTACTTGGGTAAGACCGTTCAGGTGATCCCGCACATCACCGACGAGATCAAGCGTCGCATTCGTCGCATGGCGTCCGAGGACGTCGACGTGGTGATCACCGAGGTCGGCGGAACCGTCGGCGACATCGAAATCCTCCCGTTTTTGGAGGCGATTCGGCAATATCGCAAAGAGGCCGGACGCGACAACGTCTGCTACATCCACGTCACCTTGGTGCCCTTCATCGGCCCGTCCGGCGAGCAGAAGACCAAGCCCACACAGCACTCCGTCACCGAGTTGCGTAGCCGGGGCATCCAGCCCGACATCATCGTGTGCCGTAGCGAGGAACCCCTCAGCCCCAGTCTGAAGCGCAAGGTCTCGAATCTGTGCGACGTCGACGAGCGCGCCGTGGTGAACGCGGCCGATGTGCGCAACATCTACGAGTTGCCGCTCGTGTTGCACGACGAGGGTCTGGACACGGTGGTGTGCGAGACGTTGCGCATCGATGCCGAACTCGACCTCACGTCGTGGGAGCAGGTCGTCACCAAGGTCGAGAACGCCACCAAGCCGGTGCGCATCGGACTGATCGGCAAGTACATCGAATTGCACGACGCGTACCTGTCGGTGGTGGAGAGCATCAAACACGCCGGATTCCATCACGGCGCTCACGTCGAGATCGACTGGATCCAGGCCGAGGAAGGGTGCTCTGCTCATCGATAGGGAAGCAGCAGAAAACAAGAAACTGGTGGGAAAAACAAAATAGCCCACGTGTCTTTAGACAATCGTTGAAAACCAAACC
>JAURHL010000162.1 GCA_030833305.1 Acidimicrobiales bacterium
CCATGAAGGTGCGTAGTTCAGCGATATTCATTTCGCTGATCACGACCTTTGTTGGTCCACTCCACTCGAACACAAACTTCAAAACAACCCCAATTTCATTGATGATCTAAAGACTTTTACGCTACGAACGTATGTTCTAAAGATACAAGAGGGGTGTTACAAAGTCAACGCAACACACAACAAATTTCAAAAACATTTGTGAAGAAAACGAAGCAATCAAACTGGTGCAGAATCGTTGCGAAATACGCAATGATTCTGCACCAGAATCACGAGGTAGTCTTCGTGTAGTTGCCCACGTAGCTCAGTGGATAGAGCGTCTGCCTCCGGAGCAGAAGGTCGTAGGTCCGATTCCTACCGTGGGCGCCACTGAAACTCCCTGTGACCCGGTCGAAAATTTCCCGGGAAAAGTGCGAGGAAGTCGTCGGACGGCTCTCTTGTCCGGTGAGCAGCCACACGGGCTGTCACCAACCAGACAGGGGAAAGTCATGAAGATCAACCGCAACAACAAGTTCATCGCCGCCGGAATCGCCGCCATCGCGGTGGCCGGCCTCACCATCGGCACCAGCAGCTGCTTCGACAACAGCGCGAACGGAGCCACCGAGGTCCTCGCCAAGATCGCCGACTCGACCAGCGATTCGTCGAACACCGACGACTCGAGCGCCGATGCCGATCTCGTCACGAACGCCGGTACCACCAGCATCGGTCAGATCGACGACGCCTACCCCGCCTCGGGTGACGCTTCCGGTCCCGCCAGCGAGTCGGCCCACTCCGACGAGATCTCGACTGATGCCGCGAGCGCCGCCGCCGACACTTCGGCCACCGACGAGAACTCCGATGACGCCCCCACGACCGACGGAACCTCCAGCGACGCTGCCACATCCGAGCCCGAGGTCACCGACGAAACTCCGGCGACCGAGGCCCCTGCCAGCGACACGCCGGTCGTGGAGGTCCCATCGGATCGCACGGCACCCGGCGTCGGGAGCGGTGGAATCACCGCGCCGACCCTCGAGATCGAGTTGAACCCCGGAGCCACGGTCGAGGGATCGATCTTCTTCGGCGCCGAAGGAGATGCCGATGCCAGTCTCTTCCTGAAGGAGAGCGGCTTCGGCGGCAACGACATCGTCTCGGTGAAACTCGTCTACTACGTAGGCGAGACCAAGACCACCACCGGTGCCACCCTCTCGCGCACCGCCTCCACCATCCGTTCGATCTGGCGAGCCGAGAACATGCAAGTGTCGAATGGCACCATGGTCTCCATCCGCGTCACCAACTCCAAAGGGGTCACCACCTACACCGACGTGATCGTGGAAATCACCGCTCCGATGTGAGGTTCGCGTCCTCGGTTCAGAGGATCGGACGAGGGTGACCCGGGAAACCGGGTCGCCTTCGTCGTTCTCCCGTGCTCAACCCGTCTGCAACGCCCGGCACGGCTCACCGACGCAAACATCGACGAACACCTCATCGATCAGGAAACTGCGCATTTGGGAGCGGGTCAGGGCATCGTCGCGGGGGTCTTCGTGAGGATCGCGACTCGTGGATGGTGGTACGGGCCCCACCGGGATGGGGTCACTTCCCGAATCCCAGATCACGATCGCCGAACCCGATTGGCCGTCCACAGCGGGGTCGAGCCCCCATCCCGGCGACACCTCGCGACTGCGACCGTTTTCGACTACCGGCGTGTGAATCGTGGCTCCCACTGCCTCCGCCGCGATGTAGGCCGACAGCTCGGAGACCTGCCAGTCCCCGAGAGCGACATGAAAGAGAACCGCCTTGTCGGGGCGGGTCCCCGGCAACGGATCAGACCCGATGTGATTGATGTACCCGCCGCCCTCGCCGCGATCCCACAACATCTGAACGACCGAAATGATCAGGGTGCGTTCGCGCCGGCTCGGGTATGCCGGTTCCATGACGGCCTCATAGGTGTCGAAGTCGACCGAACGGGCCAGCAAGAGGCTGTAGTTGATACCGGGCACACCCAGGACCGAACGAGAGATGTCGGGAGACACGGCCGCCAACGCCGAGCCCATGATTCCGCCCTGACTGTTGCCGTAATACACGAGATCGCCGCCCACCTGGACTCCGGCGAAGACCGGATCGTCGAGCAACCCGTTCTGCATCAGCCAGCCCAGGGCGATGAAATTCACGATTCCTTGTTGCATCCGATCAGCCATGGTTTGGAAGCGGGAGAAATCAGTGAGCGTTTGAACCGCGTTCGCGACGTCGATCTCGCTCATGCCCGCCCACTGGGTCGAGCAAAACAAGATGCCCGCTTCGTTTCCGAGTGCTCGCACATCTCCGCCGTAGTCGATCTCGTACTCACTACCCAACAAACCGTGTCCGTAAAGACCGGGCCTCAACTCGAGATCGGGTTCGGATTCGGACACGATCGGAACCTGACAGAGGAAAGGAACCTCCATCTCGCCGTTGGGAGTCGGCAATGCATCAGCGTCGTCGCTCGCATAGTTGAAACGCTCGCCGG
Organism: Acidimicrobiales bacterium; assembly: GCA_030833305.1. Lineage (GTDB taxonomy): Bacteria > Actinomycetota > Acidimicrobiia > Acidimicrobiales > Ilumatobacteraceae > Casp-actino8. The sequence goes on from JAURHL010000162.1 coordinate 2,480, forward strand.
GCTCACCGCCCGCGGTCATGTGGTTGACGAGCGTGAAGGTCCCCGCCACCTGCACGGCGACGTCGTCGCGAGACCTCGGGGTCACTTGGGTGATCGTGTAGGCACCGCCGGTCGACTCCAGCCAATCGAGGGTCTGGTCACGCACCGCGAGAATCCGTCCGGTCAGGTTCTCGGTACTGGCGACGGTGAATGACCACGCCAACTGCAGTTCACTGCGCTCGATGCCCGCGTCGGAAAGCGTCGAGAAGATCTCTTCCATGTGGGGACGTCGACCCTCGATCGAGGGCACACCGGTGTCGAGCGAGTCACGTAAGGCGACGAACGCCGCCGAGGACTCGATCGATGTACCCGCCGTGTCGACCAGGCCACGGAGCCCCACCACGTAACGACGGCCCTCGTCGAGCACCTCGGCGGGGTGGATCACCAACAATGGGTCGTCGCCGTCGTCCAGTTCGGCCCACAAGGGAACCCGACGACCTGAATCATCGAGCAACACCACGGTCGCATCATCGACCGTCGATGCCGTGATGTCGACCCACGTCGGAAGATTCGCGTCGTCGAGGTCGGTGAATGACGCGAGGATCGTCGAATTGGGGCTGAAACCGTCGTTGCGATTCCACTCGGTCGGGTCGATCGCCACCCCGTTCGCGTTCACCGGCATGCCATCGACGGGAAACGACACTCGTCGCCCGGTGGGAGTGTCGTCGGGAACGGTGTAGAAATCGCTCGGGTAGGGCAACAAGCACAGATCGGGCGCCGTCGGATCGCACGACGGCGCACGGGCAATGTCGGCTTCGATGGCGGCCACCAGATCGGCCGGTGCGGGAGCGAGAACAGCTGGCTCGGTCGTGGGTGCCTCGGTCGGAGGCGAGGACGATTCCGATGTCGACGAATCACCGCCCGAACACGCCGCGAGCGCGAACGTCGCAACGATGCAACCAGCCAGAAAACACCCAACTCTGCGAACCATTGCCCACCCCCGGGGGAAAAGTATCAGGTGAGCGCGGACTTCACGGCCGCCGCGATGACCGCACCATCGGCCGCCGCACCCACGCGCTCCTTCACCGCCTTGATCACCACACCCATCGCCTTGGGGCCGCTTTGGCCGTTGGTGGCGGCGGCGGCAACCTCCTCGGACACGATGCTCGCCAGTTCGGCGGCGTCCATGGCGGCGGGCAGATACTTCTCGATGATGACGATCTCGGCACGCTCCTTGGATGCGGACTCGGCACGACCGGCTTGTTCGTAGATGTCGGCCGACTCGGCACGCTTCTTCGCTTCGGCCCGCAACACGTTGATGATCTGGTCGTCGCTCAACACCACCGCCTCGCTCCCGGCCACCTCGGCGTTCATGATGGCGGCCAACGCCATACGCAAGGTCGACTTCAAAAGTTCATCTCCCGCGCGCACCGCCTCGGCGATGTCGGCTTGGATTCGGGCTTTCAATCCGTTCTCGGTGCTCATGGCGACATTCTGACGCATGCGCGGGCAGGCTGACGCATGCGCGGGCGGGCTGACGCATGCGCGGGCGGGCTGACGCATGCGCGGGCAGGCTCACGCACGAGATAGCGGTAGCCTCTCCCCATTGTGAATCAGGTCAAGAATCGTCTCGCCGCCCTCTCCATGCTCGATCGGGCCTTTCGTCTGCTCCCGGACGCGAGGATCACCGCTCTCTACGACGCGCTCGAGGAGGACGGACAGGACGCCGTCCAACACATCGCCAGCGTCAAGGGCACCGATCCCTCGCCGGCCGACCTGATCGCGGCCATTCGCGAGACCGTCAACAAGGGACGCATCAATGGCGATCTCGAGCGACTGTCCCTCGTGCTGACCGAAACCTGCCTCAACGAGTGCATCGAGGCGTTGGGCTCCAACGCCGACGACCCGAGCGAGGAAAATCTGCGCGAGGTCCTTCCGGGGGTCATCGCCAATCACGGCCTCGACGTCACTCAGGTGATGTTG
>JAURHL010000163.1 GCA_030833305.1 Acidimicrobiales bacterium
GCCACTGACGGCTGACGCAACTCCACCTCCAGCGGGCCGCCTTCCACGTCCAGCGTCAGGCGCTGGCTTCGAAACTTGGTGGTTGAGAGCAACGCCCCGCGCAGCTTCCCCATTAGACACCCCAGCCGAAGGACACGGACTCGCCCGACGCCAACGAAACGACTCGCTCGGTGGTGTCCAGACCGACCGCTGGTGATCCGAGTTTCCACTCGAGGTTCAGTGCCGTCAGATCATCGGGTTTGCGTAACACCACCCGCTCGGCATCCCACTCCCCCGACAGCACCTTTTTCGACAACGGTGGACGGTCGTAGGGTGCTCGATCCTCGGCCCCGACCATCACGATGCGACCGTCGAACTTCTGTTGACGAAGAGTCTCGGCGGCCCGCAAACCAGCCAGGGAGGAGCCGACGATGACGATGGTGTCCATGCGACGAAGATGCTACGCAACGGGCACGCGCACCAACTTGTTCTCGTCCAGCACCGTGTCGCCGAAGTCGAACCGATACGCGAAGAGCGGGTGCTTCCCCTCGCGGTCGCTGTAATCGAGGCAAAGGGCCCGTGGTGCGGAGATTCGCGGAGTCTCCATCGGCTGGCGATAGTGACCGAAGAAGCAGAGAGCCGAGCCATCGTAGGTTCGCCACCATTCGAGTCGACGATGGCGGGTCTTGCCATGATGATCGACGAACGTGTCGTTCGGATCCTCCGGTCCCTTCAAAAGGCATTCGACCGCCGCCCGCATCGGTGTGGGGCTCTCTCCCTCCTTCTCCTTGATGGAGGCGACGCGCACGTCATCCAGCGACAAACGTGCGTCGGAACCGACGGTGGCGATGTGCTCGTCGTTCCAGCAGGCGTGGACGAAGCGGGCATTGGTCGCCCCGTCATCGATCCAGAGTGGCAACTTCAGCATCCAGTCGATGAGCTCGGCGTACAGCGCGGGGTTTCCGACCACGGCATCCAGGAACGGCTCGTGATCCTTGAAGTTTCCCTGGGTCTGACGTCGCCAACCGTGGTACCACGAGATGGCGTTGAACTCGTGGTTGCCCATGATCGCGCGGGCACTTCCCGCATCGACCATGCACCTCACCAGATTCACGGTCTCGAGTTGTCGACGGCCGTAATCGATGAGGTCTCCGAGGAAGATCGCCTGACGTGAGTCGTGTCGCCACGCACCGGCCGTGTGCCGATACCCCATGCTCCGCAACAGCGCTTCGAGTTTGCCGGCCTGCCCGTGGACGTCGCCGATGATGTCGTAACCCACGAATCCGTCGTTCACTGTCCGTCTCCCTTCGTCGTTTCCCACACCGATCAAACGAATGTTTCTGGCCATACTGGACGGGTGAGCGGGAACATTTTCGACATTTCCGATCCGCTCGACTTCCGCTTGGCCGACTATCGACACCTGCGCGACGCCGATATTCGCCGATCCGTCGAGGGCGACGAGTTCCTGATCGCCGAAGGGGTGGCGGTGGTGCAGAGACTGGCCATGTCGTCGCTCGAGATTCGTTCCGTTCTCCTCACGCCCAGACGATGGGAGTCGATGGGGGCCTCGCTGTCCCACCTGAACTGTCCGATTTACGTGGCCGAGCCCGAGATCGTGGCCGGAACCGCGGGGTTCAACCTGCATCGAGGTGTCATCGCCTCGGCCCGACGCCCACGGCCCCTGCACCTCGACGCGGTGTTAGATCGGCCACCGCTGAGCGGCACCCGTCATCGGCTGGCGGTGTTGGAGGGCGTGAACGATCACGAGAACCTGGGCGCGATCGCGCGGGCCGCCCGCGCCTTCGGCATCGACGCCCTCGTTCTGAACTCCACGTGCGCCGATCCGTACTACCGACGCGCGGTGCGGGTGTCCATGGGTGAGATCCTGTACCTCCCGGTGGTTCGAGCCGAGGTGCGCGAGGTCGTCGACGCGTGCGCCGCGAGAGGCGGCGAAAGTTGGGCCCTCACTCCTCGCCACGACGCCGAGAACATCATGGGCGTCGGGCCTGGGTCGTTCGGCCCATTGGCCCTGCTGTTCGGCGCCGAGGGACCGGGCCTCAGCGAGGCATTAATGCAGGCAGCGACGCGACGCGTTCGCATCCCGATCGTCTCCGATGTCGATTCGCTGAACGTGGGTCACGCCGCCGCGGTGGCATTCGCGTTCACGGCCTGAAGAATGAACGCATGAAACGATTTCTCGCGTGTCTCGTCGTCACTCTGGGAACCTTCAGCGGCGCGACCGCGGCAGGGGCGACCGACGGCGATCTCGACATCACGTGGGGCGGTGACGGATTCGTCGAGGCCACCGGCTGGGACCCCAACTGGGTCGAGGTGGTCTCTCCGTACGGTGTCGACAAGGTCTTGGTCGCCGGGTACGGCGACCCCGATGGTGGCTCGTCGAACACGTCCTTCATCGCGCGGTTCGATGACAGAGGCGCGCTCGACCCGACCTGCAACACCACCGGAATGGCGACGTACCGGGGCAGCAACGGATTCGTCACGACCGACATGGTGGTGCTGGACGACGGTTCGATCGTGAGCGTCGGTATCGACCCCGCGGGCGCCACTTCGGGAATCGTCGTCAAATTCGATCCATCCTGTCGACTCGACTCCACCTTCGGTGTCGGAGGAGTGTTCACGTTCAACGAACGTGACGGCATCTCCTACCAAACGGTCGAGACGACCACGGACAACAAACTCGTGATCGGCGGATCGACCTACTTCTCCCCGGCCGACGGCGGGGATGGTCGATTCACCGTCCATCGCATCGATGCCGCCACCGGTTCCTTCGACACTTCCTTCGGGGACGCGAACGGCCGTTTTGTCTCGACCATCGCCCACGAGGGGACGGTGCACGATCTCGTCCTCACACCCGACGGTTCTGTGGTCTTCACCGGTGTCGGATACGCCGGAGATGACAACACGGTGGTGGCCCGTCTGACCTCGAGTGGAATCGTCGACACCTCCTTCGCCACCAATGGTTGGTACGAACGTTCCACCACCGACGACGAACGTGGCTTGGCGATGGCACGTCGGAGCGACGGTCGCCTGGTGATCCTGGAGCAGGTGATCGACGTGACGAGTTCACTGTCGGGCTCGGCCATCGTCTGTCTCACCGCGAGCGGGGTCGCCGACACGACCTGCGACGGAGCGGGTCGACTGTCACTCGACGGCATGCTGGGTGCGTCCAACCAACTCTTCGCGCTGTCGATCGACAACCACGGCCACATCCTCGCGGGAGGGTCGATCGACATCGCCCCGTCTGGTTCCTTCCTTCCGGTGATCCTGCGACTCACGGCGAACGGTCTTCCGGATGGCACGTTCGGGGCGGGTGGCGTGGTCACCCTGGCCCTCGATCGAGCCCATCTGTTCTCGGTCGGAATCGATCGATCGGGCCGGGTGCTCGCCGGAGGTGTCGACTACGGAACCCCGACGACCGGATGGATCGCGCGCCTCGCGTCGTCGAACCCGCCTCCCACGACCGTCGATCCAACGTTGCTACCGGCGACCGGTTCCGACGGTGGAACGACGATCGCCCTGATCTTGGTGTCGTTGGGTGCGGCCCTGCTCGTGGTTCGCCGACCGCGCGCTCACTCGGCGAAGTAGTCGTTGCTCGACACCACGCCATCGCCGATGGTGTGCAGGGTCCATCCGGTCACGTGTCGCCCGTCGACGTTGCACGACCATTGGGCCCAGGCCACCGAATCCTCGACCGCGATGTCGCCGACGCGAACCGAACCGCCTGCCAACGGTGACCAACTCGACTCTCGCTCGCGCCACAAAGACCTCACCGCATCGTTGGCGGAACCCGATCGATCGGTTCCCTTGGGAACTGCGGCCGCGGCCGCCGCATTCGGACGGCGATCGGGACGGATACGTCCGTAGGCGATGGGGTCCACGTAGTCGGCGACGAAGCACACCTTGCCATCACGCAGGCGGTACAGACTCTGACCCGGGATCGGATGCTCGGTGTCCCCGACCGGAACGACCATCTCCCACCGCGACCAGCCGGTGTGCGAATCGGCCTTGGTCTCCCAATTCGAGAAGTACACGCCCATGGCCGGAATCACGCGCTCCATCTCGGACATGAACTCGTGGATGGCCGCCCGGCCCACCTGGGGTCCGGCGAACGGGTCGTAGTACACCGCGTCGTCGGTGAACAGATCCACCAAGCGCGTGTACTTCTGATCGTCCTCCACCGAGCCGAACATGGTGATGATCTCTGAAGCGTTCATGACATGACCCCCGATCCGCGTCACGCGTGGTGGAGACGATGGGAATCGAACCCACGACCCCCTGCTTGCAAAGCAGGTGCTCTGCCAACTGAGCTACTCGACCATTGGCGGTCCGGCTATTGCCGAACCAGACGGTGGCTTGCACCACCGTCTTATTGACGGAAAATACCGCCAATAATGGCGGTCCCGACGGGACTCGAACCCGCGACCTCCGGCTTG
>JAURHL010000164.1 GCA_030833305.1 Acidimicrobiales bacterium
CCATCTATCTCGGCGGACCGACGGTTTACGGCCCGCCGCACCTCGGCCACGGTCGGGCCACGCTCGTCTACGACATCCTGCGTCGCTATCTCACATGGACCGGCGTGCAGGTGCGTCTGGTCTCCAACATCACCGACATCGACGACAAGATCATCGACCGTGCCAACCGTGAGGGCCGTCCGTGGCAGGACATCACCCACAAGTGCGAGAGCGTCTGGTTCGACGCCATGGGCAAGTTGAACGTGTTGCGGCCCACCGACGTTCCACACGCCACCGAATACGTGGATCAGATGGTCGACATGATCGCCACCCTCATCGAGCGCGACAACGCCTACGTCACCGAGGACGGCGTGTACCTGAGTGTTCCCAACGTGCCCGACTACGGTCTGCTGGCCCACCAGAGCCTGGACGACATGCTCTCGGGTGGCGGTGACCGCGAGGTGTTCGGGGCCGGCAACAAGCGCCACCCCGCCGACTTCGCCCTGTGGAAGTTCAGCAAGCCCGGTGAGCCGTCGTGGCCGTCGCCGTGGGGCGATGGTCGACCCGGTTGGCACAGCGAGTGCGTGGTGATGAGTTTGTCGATCCTGGGGGACGGGTTCGATCTGCACTGCGGCGGGATGGACCTGAAATTCCCCCATCACGAGAATGAGCGTGCGCAGGCCGTGGCGCTGGGTCGGGACTTCGCCAACCACTGGATGCACAACGGTTTCGTGGTCGACACCGAAGGCGAGAAGATGTCGAAGAGCCTCGGCAACGTGGCGAATTTGCTCGATCTACTCCAACATTACGACCCGCGCGCCTATCGACTGGTGCTGTTGCAGACGCACTATCGCAGTCCGGTGCGCATCGGCCAGGACAACATCGACGGCGCGGTGAACACCCTGGGGGGTCTCGATTCGTTCGCCGCTCGGTCACAACACGCGCCGCGTGTCGATCCCGACGCCGACGTCATCTCTCGTTTCCGCGCATTCATGGACGACGACCTCGACACACCGTCGGCGGCGGCGTTGTTGTTCGAGACGGTGCGTCGGGCCAACACCGCGCTCGACTCGTCGGACGCCTCGGCTCCGGCGTTGGTGGCCGCGGTGCGTTCGATGTGTGCGGCGTTCGGTCTCGATCTGAAGGAGGCCTCCGACGTTCCTGACGGTGTCCTTCGGATGGCCGCCGAGTTGGACGCGGCCCGCGCCGCCAAGGACTTCGCCACCGCCGACGCCTTGCGCGCGACTCTGCAGGCCGACGGTTGGATCGTCGAGACGAACAAGGCGGGCACCACCGTCCGTCGCTGACGCGTGGTGAAACCAACGATGGCCCGACGGGAAAAGAGCGTCACGCGTGAACCCTTGCCGAAGGGTTTCTTCACCATCTGGATCACGGTGGCGCTCGACCTGGTCGGTTTCGGCATCGTGGTTCCGATCCTGGGCCGGTACGCGGAGCGATTCGGCGCCAGTGGTCTGGAAGTCGGGTTGTTGTTCGCCTCGTTCTCGTTGGCCCAGTTGGTCTTCTCGCCGATTCTCGGCAAGTTGTCCGATCGCATCGGACGCAAGCCGGTCATTCTGATCTCCCTACTCGGCACGGCTATCGGCTCGTTCGTCACCGGTGCCGCCGGCGCGTTGTGGGTGTTGTTCCTCGGCCGCGTTCTCGACGGCGCGTCGGGAGCCAGTGTGGCCGTGGCCCAAGGTGCCGTCACCGACGTGGCCGCGCCGCACGAGCGACCTCGACTACTCGGCCTGTTGGGTGCGGCCTTCGGCGTCGGGTTCGTGGTGGGACCGGCGTTGGGTGGGTTGGCGGCGCTCGGAGGTGAACACCTGCCGTTCTACGTGGCCGGCACGGTGGCTTTGATCAACGCAGTCGTGGCGTTCTTCCGCTTGCCCGAGACGCGACCGGTCGAGGCGCGCGTGATGGCGAATGAATTGCGTGCATCCGATCAGGGCAAGGTGCGTCTGTGGGGTCTGGCGGTGGCGGGCTTCACCGCCATCGTGGCGTTCAGTGGCTTCGAATCCACGTTCTCGTTGTTGGCGGGCGATCGCTTCGATCTCACCGAGGCCAGCGTGGCGGCGGTGTTCGTCGGTGTGGGACTCACCTTGGTGGGCGTGCAGACGCTGTTGGTGCGACCGGTGAATTCCGCGTGGGGCACCGAGCGTTCGGTTCAAGCGGGCCTGGCCTTGAACACGGCGGGTTTGGTGGTGCTGTCGCGAGCCGAACAGTGGCCATTTCTCGTGGTGGCACTGCTCTTGCTGACCGTGGGTCAGGGTCTCGTCACACCGAATCTGTCGGCGTTGGTCTCGGGTCGGGTGCCCGATCATCGGCGCGGAGAGGCGTTGGGATTCCAGCAAGGTGTGAACGCGGTCGGGCGGGTGGCCGGTCCGGCGGTGGCCGGATTGCTCTACGACCACGTCTCTGTCGGTGCTCCGTATCTGGTGGGTGGCGCGTTGTGTGGCGTGGCCTTATTGGTGGTGAGTGGCGCGCACGCGAGTCACTCGTAAACGGTGAACTCGCGCACGGTGGAGAACACCGAATCGAGCGCGGCGAAGACCGGTGTGCTCTCGCCCAACTTCTGTTGATCGCCCGTCAGACGAATGCGCCCGGTGATGAACGCTTGCTGGGCGTTGAGGGTGCCGGTGGCCACGGCCACGGCGGTGTCCCATTCCTGTTCGAAACGCACGTCCTCGGGCCACGCCGCACCGGGTCCGAACGCGGCCACACCATCGGCGATCTGCAGGTGATAGGTGACGTCGCCCTCGGGCCCACCGGTGACCGTCTGGGTGATGCCCACCGTGTGCTCGTTGGCCACGGCGGCCATGGCCGAACTGGCGGCCACCTCGCGGGTGAGGGCGTCGATCCATTCGAGGCTCAGGTAACGCACGGTGCCGTTGCTCATGGCTCCGTAGTCTGCCGGACGATGACCGTTTCCGATCGTGACGAACGGGCGCATTCGGACGCCCTCGAGGAGGAGTGGTCGTTCGCGTGGTGGGACGCGGCGATTACGAGCGGTGGGTACACCTCGTACCGTCTTCGGCGCGGGGCGAGCTCGTGGTACTGCTGGGGGTGGTGGAGGCGGGGTCGACCGCTGATGCACGTCGTCGAGTTCGACATCCCGCGTCGGTCGGATCCGATGATCGCCAAGGCCGAGGCCATGTGGGCGGAGTACACGTGCGAGTCGCCGCTCGAGCAGTGGACGATCGGCAACGAGACCCATGCGGTGGAATTGGACGACCCGCAGGAGGCACTGGGACGGGTGCACGGCACTCTCGTCCCCATGGCCAGTGATCTGGAGTGGTACGCGACGGCGACGGCGGAGCCGATGCCCGGTGGTTATCGCCAACGTGGGGTGTTGCTGGGCGAGGTGGAGACGCGCGACGGCCGGATCACGATCGACGAATGCGACTCGGTCCGATCGCATCGCTGGTCGACGGAACCGTTGTCGGTCGATCCGTTCGACGTCGTGCTGGCCCATCTGGACGCTCGGATCCCGTTCCGCTTTCCCGATGGATCGGTGTTGGATCTGGTGGCGACGCCCGAGGGCTGGGCACGGCGGTCCTGATCGATCAGTGCGCGCTCTTGTGTCGCCGATGGCGGAAGAACTCGATCACCATCGGCAGGATCGAGATGAAGACGATCACCAACGAGGCGATTTCGATGTTGTCCTTCACCCAGGAGATGTCGCCCAGGTAGTGGCCGAGCGTGGTGAGGCCGGCGCCCCACACGATTCCACCCACGATGTTGTACGTGACGAACGTGCGGTACTGCATGTTGCTGACGCCGGCCACGATGGGGGCGAAGGTGCGCACGATGGGTACGAAGCGGGCCATGACGATGGTCTTGGAACCGTGCTTCTCCATGAAGTCGTGGGCCTTGGTGACGTGCGACGGTTTGAACAGCCGACTTTCTTCACGTTGGAACAGGCTCGGCCCCACCTTGCGTCCGAACATGTAGCCGACTTGGTCCCCGATGATGGCGGCCAACACCACGACGACGGCCACCAGTGGCAACGAGGGCAACGAGTCGGGTTTGACGCCCAGTGCCTCGGGGCCGGCGGCGGAGGTGAGGAATCCGGCGATGAACAAGAGCGAATCGCCCGGCAGGAAGAAGCCGACGAGCAAACCGGACTCGGCGAACACGATGGCGGCGAGGATGGCCAGGCCGCCGCTTTCGATCCAGGATTCGACGTCGAACAGAGCGAGCATGCGGCGACGCTAGTGCGTGGGAAAAGCAAAGGGGCGCTCCGGTTGCCCGGAGCGCCCCTTCGTCGAGATGTTCGGTGATCAGGCTTTGCTGGCTGCCAAGCTGCTGATGCTGTCGGTCTTGCGACCGGAGAAGATCACCGAGCCGATGAGCACCACCAGGGCCGCGCCGGCGATCGCGTAACGCATACCGTCGTTGTCCTGCTGGGTGATGATGGCCGGCAGGATCAACAACGACACCAGGTTCATCA
>JAURHL010000165.1 GCA_030833305.1 Acidimicrobiales bacterium
TGGTGCGCGCGTCCGGAGCTCTCGACGCGGCCGATCGCATGAACCCCGGCGTGGGTCCCATCAGCATCGAGGTCATCGAGCCGTTGAAGAAACTGCGCGTTCGTTGCGTCGACAACGAATGGGGCATCACCATCGACGCCACCTGGACCGGCGCCATGCCGGCGTTCGAGGAGCCTCGCCACTACATCCGTGAAAACGGCCGTGTCATCTTCGACACCTGTCGCTTGGCGCAGACCGGCGGCTGGGATGGCACCCTCACCGCGGGTGGCAGGACCTTCGCGCTGGATTCGTCCACGTGGTGGGGGACGCGCGATCGTTCATGGGGTGTTCGTCCGGTGGGCGAGAGCGAACCGGCCGGCATTCGCGCCAGCAACCCGTTCAGTTGGTTCTGGATCTACACGCCCATCCGTTTCGAGGATCACTCGATGATGATCATCATGCAGGAGAACCCCGACGGCAGTCGCGTCATGGAAGAGGCCGTGCGCATCTGGCCCGACGGGCGCATCGACCATCTCGGTCGTCCCGAGCACGACCTGCAGTACCGAAAGGGTTCGCGCTTCTCCACCGGTGGTGAGATCCGCGTGGTGGCCGACGATGGTCACGTGACCACGTTCGACATCGAACCGTTGTTGCCCGTGCACATCGGTGTGGGAACCGGATACGGCTACGACGCCGACTGGCGACACGGTATGTGGCAGGGCCCGTTGGTGGTGCAGAACTTCGAACTTGACACCACCACCCCCGAGGGCGCGATGCGGCTGTTCGGCATCGTCGACAACTCCGCGCGTTTCTCGTACACGGATCGCGACGGCAAGCGACACAGCGGATACGGCTTGTACGAGAACATGGCCATCGGCCCGCACCACAAGTACGGCTTCAAGGACATGCTCGACGGATACGAAGGGAACTGAGCGATGACCAAACGCCACATGCAATTGGGTGACGTTCTGGAGGTGATCGCCGACGCGATCCCCAACGAGCCGGCTCTCATCACCAACGAGGTGAACTTCACCTACGCGCAACTGGACGAACGCGTCACCCGACTGGCGAATCACTTGCGGTCCATCGGAATTCGCCGCGGAGAGCACGTGGGAATCCACGCCCAGAACTGTCACGAGTGGGTGGAGGCGTTCTACGCCTGCGCCAAGATCAGCGCCGTCCCGGTGAACGTGAACTACCGCTACGTCGAGGCCGAGTTGCGCTATCTCTACGACAACGCCGACTGCGTGGCCGTCATCGCGGCCCCGGAGTACGTGGAAGCGGTGAACGACGTTCGCGACGCGCTGCCGAATCTGCGCAACCTGCTGGTGATGGGCGACGAGTACGAGGCCGCACTGGCTGCCGCGTCTCCCGTGCGCGACTTCGAGGGTCGTTCGCCCGACGACACGTACATCCTGTACACCGGTGGAACCACCGGCATGCCCAAGGGGGTCATGTGGCGTCACGAGGACGTGATCCTGGGTGCCATGAACTCCGGTCGTGGCAACCGACCCATCGAGCGCGTCGAGCAGCTGGGTGAGGAAGCGGCCGCCTCCGGTTTCCGTGCTCGGTTGATGTCGATCGGACCGATGATGCACGGCGGTGGCCAGTGGATCATGGGCAACGCCATCACGGCCGGCGGTTGTTTCGTTCTGTACACCAAGAAGCGTTTCGACGCGATGGACGTGTGGCGACTGGTGTCCGAGGCCGTGGTCACCTCGGTGTCGACCATCGGTGACGCCATGGCCCGTCCGTTGGCCGAGGCGCTGTTGGTGACGCCGCGTCCCGAGGTGGACCTGTCGATGTTGTTCGCCATCGGCAACGGCGGTGCTCCGCTGTCGGCCGGCGTGCGCGAGCAGATTCGCGCCGCACTGCCCAACGTGGCGATCCTCGACAGCTTCGGCGCGTCGGAGACCGGGGCCGCCGGTGCGCGCGCCGATGACGGCACCGCCATGTCGTCGCCGAGGTTCACGGTGGGCGCCGACACCACGGTTCTCAGCGACGATGGTCGCGTGTGCGCGGTGGGCGAGGTGGGCAAGTTGGCGCGCAGCGGCAACATCCCGCTCGGCTACTACAAGGATCCCGAGAAGACCGCGGCCACCTTCCGCACCTTCGACGGCCAGCGTTGGGTGATCCCGGGCGACTTCGCCCAGATCGAGCCCGACGGGCAGATCACGTTGCTCGGTCGTGGTTCGGTGTGCATCAACAGCGGTGGCGAGAAGATCTATCCCGAGGAAGTGGAAGCGGCGTTGAAGCAGCATCCGGCGGTCTTCGACGCCACGGTCGTCGGAACGCCGAACCAACGTTGGGGCGAACAGGTCACCGCGTTGGTGCAGTTGCGCGAGGGCACGACGGCCACCGTCGACGAGATCGTGGCGTTCAGTCGCACCCTGGTGGCCGACTACAAGAGCCCCAAGGCGGTGTTGTTCGTGGACCAGATCGTGCGCACTCCGGTGGGCAAGGCCGACTACCAATGGGCCAAGGCCGAAGCTCTGCGCTTGTTGGCCTGACGTTCAGCTGGAGACGACGTCGAATCCCATCGACAACGCCACGGGGATTTGTGACGCGTCGAAGGTGACGAACGACAACGGGCGCGGCAGCCGATCGGCGGCGGCAAGATGGATGGCGTCGCTCATGTGCACCGGTTGTTCGCGCGCGATGTTCGCCGCACGATCGAGACATTGCTGATCCACCGGCACGATGGCCACGCGGTCCCACAGCAGCCGCAACGAATCCTCGATGTCGTTCTGCAGCACCGGCTCGTCGGTCAGGCGGGGGATCAGTGCCAGCGCCTCGGCCAACGCCAACGCGCTGGCGCACCAATCGGCGTCACGATCCAACGCATCGAGCACCACGCCGCGACCGGGTCCGTCCACCACCGCGCTCACCAACGCCGACGCGTCCAGATAGAGCGTCATCGGATCTCGCGTAGCAAGCGGTCGATGCGGTTCGCCGCGCGCACCGGGACGGGATCGTTCGGCCGCAACGTGCCCGCTCGACGCGGTGCCACCACCAAACCACGGGCGATCAGGTCGCTGAGACGGGCTTGCCCCTCGGGTGCCCCGAGCGGACCCAGTTGGGCCACGGGGCGACCGCCGATGGTGACCACCAGATGTTCGCCGGCCCCGGCCCGGCGCACGTTGGTGGCCACGTCGATGCGTAGTTGGCGGATTCCGATCTCGGACACGGCGTCACGTTAGCCCGGCGGCGACGAAAGTGTGTACACAGCGGTACACACTCGGATTTGCCGGGCCCGAAGGTCGAGCAGCAGACTCATGGCCATGAACTTTGCATTCTCCGAAGAACAAGAAGAACTCCGTAAGACAGTGCGCGCGTTCCTGGAGGCCAAGAGCCCCGAGACCGCCGTGCGCGAGCAGATGGAGACCGAGACCGGATTCGACCCCGCCGTGTGGTCGCAGATGGGTGAGCAGATGGGCCTGCAGGGCTTGCACATCCCCGAGGAGTACGGCGGATCGGGCTACGGCTACGTCGAGTTGGGCGTCGTGCTGGAAGAGATGGGCCGCGCCCTGCTGTGCGCCCCGTACTTCGCCACCGTCGTCCTGGCCGCCAACACCCTCATCCACTCCGGTGACGAGGCCGCCAAGAAGAAGTACCTCCCCGGCATCGCCGCGGGCGAGACCATCGCGACGCTGGCCTACACCGAGCCCTCGGGCAAGTGGGACGAGAGCGGCATCACCATGCAGGCCTCGGGCAGCGGTTCGTCGTTCACCCTGTCGGGCACCAAGATGTTCGTGCTCGACGGCCACACCGCGAACCTGATCATCGTGGCCGCCAAGACCGGCAAGGGCACCAGCCTGTTCGCCGTCGACGGCAAGGCCGCCGGCCTCACCCGCACCGCTCTGAGCACCATGGACCAGACCCGCAAGCAGGCCAAGCTGGAGTTCAACAACACTCCGGCCGAGCTGATCGGTGCCGAGGGCAACGGCTGGAACGTGCTGAACACCGTGCTCGACCTGGCTGCCGTCGGCCTGGCCGCCGAGCAGGTGGGCGGAGCCCAGAAGGTGCTCGACATGGCCGTGGAGTACGCCAAGGTGCGCGTGCAGTTCGGTCGCCCCATCGGTTCGTTCCAGGCCATCAAGCACAAGTGCGCCGACATGTTGCTGGAGGTCGAGTCGGCCAAGTCGGCCGCCTACTACGGCATGTGGTGCGCCAGCGAGATGAACGAGGAACTGGCCTCGGTCGCCTCGCTCGCCAAGGCCTACTGCTCGGAGGCGTACTTCCACGCCACCGCCGAGAACATCCAGATCCACGGCGGCATCGGCTTCACCTGGGAGCACCCGGCGCACCTGTACTTCAAGCGCGCCAAGAGCAGCGAATTGCTCTTCGGTGACCCCGCATACCATCGCGAACAACTCGCGCAGCGAATCGGTATCTGAACTACCTCACGCTGCTCTTCATAGCGCTGTCGGCGCTGGCTGTTTTC
>JAURHL010000166.1 GCA_030833305.1 Acidimicrobiales bacterium
GGAATGTAAAAAAACGGCGCTGTCCCACGGGATCGCCAGAACGCCAAGCGCCCGACACCGGCAATGGTGTACGTGATGCCATGGTGAGCTCCTTCGAATGCTTGTGGACGGCTAGTGAGTGCTCATCACGGAAGCTTTCGTTGCCGACGGACGCCGACCACATCCCTCAACCAGTCAAAGACCAGTTCAGGAGGCACCTTGGGGCTTCCGCCCAGGTTGCCGGGTCCGGTTGCCCGGACCACTCTGGATGAACGACGCCAGACTACCGAGGACGCGGGTTCGACACACGGGTTTCGAACTCAGAAGGCCCCGGCGGGGTGTCAGGTGCCGAACTCGGCCTCGGCCCGCAGGTGCTCGGGCAGACCCACCACGGCGTTGAAGTCGTCGAAGGCCATCAGGTCGCCCAACCTGTCGCGCATGGTGCCCACCTCGGACAAAGTCGATGCGGCGTCGCGCATGGCCCGGGCCGCCGACAACAACAGGGACAGCGGTGAGACGATCAAACGAAAGCCACGGTCGGCCAACACAGCCGGGGTCAGGAGCGGCGTCCGGCCCTTCTCGACCATGTTCGCGACCAGCACGACGTCGGGCAGAGCAGATGCGATGGCCTCGAGTTCGTCGAGGCTTTCGGGGGCCTCCACGAACACGGCGTCCACGCCGAGATCTCGGGCCATGCGTCCGCGCTCGATGGCCTCGCTCAATCCCAGCGCCGCGCGAGCGTCGGTGCGCGCGGTCACGTGCACATGGGTTCGCCGCGAACACGCCGCACGAAGTTTCGCGATCCATTCCTCGGCCGGAACGACGGACTTGCCCGCCATGTGACCGCAACGCTTGGGCCACACCTGATCCTCGATGAAGATTCCGGCCGCTCCCGATCGCTCCCACAGCTCGACGGTGCGCACGACGTTCATCGCGTTTCCGTATCCGGTGTCGGCGTCCACGACCAGGTTCAATTCCGGTGCCGCGGTGGACGCTCGGCGCGCCACGTCCGCCATCTCCGTTTGACCCACGTGCCCGACATCGGGTTTGCCCAACAAGGTGCCCGACACCGCGAAGCCGCTGACGAAAGCGGTGGAGAATCCGGCCGCGGCCACGAGACGGGCCGACAGTGCGTCCCACACCCCCGGCATCAACACGGACTCACCCGTCGCGAGTCGACGCCGCAGATCGGCCGAACGAGCGGAGGCGTCCATCAGCCTTTGCCCAGTCGCTCGATCGCATGAGTTTTCAAGCGCTTGTAGTCGACTTTGCCGTTCGGGGCCCGACCGATGGTGTCGATGAGCACCAGATGCCGCGGGGCCTTGTAGGCGGCCAGATGGGACTTCACGTGATCCGACAACGTGGCGAGATCCGGCGCCTCTCCGGGCGCGGCCTCCACCACCGCGCAGATCGTCTCGCCGAATCGATCGTCGGGGATTCCGACGGCCACGGCATCGCGGACCGAGGAATGTTTCTTCAGGGCCTCCTCGACCTCTTCGGGGAACACCTTCTCGCCTCCGGTGTTGATGCACACCGATCCGCGACCCAGAAGGATCAGGCTCCCGTCCGCGGCGATCTCGGCCCAGTCACCCGGGACGCTCCAGCGTTGCCCTTCGAAGATGCGGAAGGTTTGGGCGGACTTGACCTCGTCGCGGTAGTAGCCCATCGGAATGAACCCGCCCACGGCGACCAATCCTCGTTCACCACTACCGGCGGCCACGCGTCGTCCGTCCTCGGTGAACACCGCGCACGTCGGTCCGAGGGCGAAGGTGGCGGTCTTGGTGGCGGTCTCGCCGGCACGACTGATGGACCCACCCATGCCCACCGCTTCCGACGAACCGTAGGAGTCGAACAACATCACGTGGGGCAGATGACGCAACAAACCGTCCTTGTTCTCCTGACTCCACATCACGCCCGACGACGTGATCATGATGAGACTGGACAGATCGTGACGTTGCGGGTTCGAGTTCAGATACTCGAGCATCGGACCCGCGAATGCCTGACCCACGATGACGAGGGTCTGCACCCGGTGCCGTTCGATGCTGGCGAACAACTCGCCCACGTCGAACGACCGCGACGGCAAGGTGACGGCGGCACCACCGAGGTTCATGGCGATCAGGCTGGTGAACTGCCCGGTGCCGTGCATCAGGGGGCAAGCCGACAACACGACGAGGCCCCGGCCGGCGGGATCGAGGCGGCCCACGAGTTCCTCGACGGACTCCCCCGGCGGAATTCCGAGGGCCACGTTGCCTCCCGCTCCCACCACGTTGAACAGGTCGTCCTGTCGCCACATCACACCTTTGGGCATGCCGGTGGTTCCCCCGGTGTACAACAACAGCAGATCGTCACCGCTGCGACCCCACGGACCCTCGACGCGGTGGGCGGCGTCGCGACCGACGACGGCGTCGTAGTCCTGGGCCCAGGTCGGAACCATGTCGCCCGACTCGACCACGCAATACCAACGTTTCACCCTCGGGAGACCGGCGCGCACCTGATCGACGAGACCCGCGAACGTGGAATGGAACACCACGGCCTCGGCCTCGGCGTTGTCGAAGAGGTAGGTGATCTCGTCGGGACCGTACCGATAGTTCGTGTTGACCGGGACGAAACCGCACCTTGAAACTCGCGAACGTGGACTCGAGATACTCCGGACAATTCTGGAGGTACGCGGCCACCTTGCTCTGGTGAGAGAGCCCGGCGTCCAACATGTCGGAGGTGAGGGCGCTCGCGCGGCGGTTGAAGTCACCCCACGTCACGATGCGGTCGCCTTGGATCTGGCAGGGATGGTCCGGAATCTTGGCGGCGATCGCCTCGTACAGATCGGCGAACTTCCAGTTGCTCATGTTCTCCCCCGACGCGCTGAGTCGAGGTAACCGTAGTCGGCTATCGGGGCAGGCCGAGGACCCGTTCGCCGAGGATGTTGCGCATCACGTTGGAGGTGCCTCCCATGATGGTGTAGCCGGGCGCGTAGGCCAGTCCCTGCGTGACCTGATCCCACAACATGGCCTCGGGACCCAACGTGGACGCCACGAACTCGGCCACGTCCCACTCGTGCTCGGTGCAGAACGCCTTGGTGGCCGCCGAGAAGCCCGCCGGCGCCTGACGCAAAACCTCACGGATCACGAGAATGCGCCCGATTCGGTACTTCATCTCCAGCGCGGCGATGCGTTGCCGCACGACCGGATCCGAGGTGTCGGCCTTGGCCCGCGCGATCTCGTACAAGGCCTGATTGGACACCAGACGGTCGATGCCGCCCCGCTCGTGTTCCAGCTGGCTCATCGTCTGCTTGAACGCGTTGCCCTCCACTCCGACCAGATTCTCGATGGGCACCTTCACGTCGGTGAAGAAGACCTCGCAGAAGTGTCGATTCGTGGTCATGTCCTTGATGGGGCGCACCTCGATACCCGGCGTGTCCATGGGAACGATGATCTCGCTGATGCCCGCGTGCGGCGGTCCGTCGTTGTTCGTGCGACAGATGAGATAGCAGTAGTCGGCAACGGCTCCGAAGCTGGTCCAGATCTTCTGTCCGTTGATGAGCCAGTGGTCACCGCGTCGCTCGGCCTGGGTCTTCAACGACGCCAGATCCGAACCCGAGTTGGGTTCCGACATGCCGATGCACCACGTCGACGATCCGTCGAGGATGCGGGGCAGGAACTCGGCCTGCTGGTCGGGGCGACCGTAGGTCATGAGCGTCGGCCCCATCTGGCGATCGGCGAACCACATGGAGCCGATGGGGGCTCCGGCCTTGATGAGTTCCTCACCGATGATGAGGCGATCGATCGGCGGACGACCCGCTCCCCCGAACTCGACGGGCCAGGTGAGGCCGATCCATCCGCGACGACCCAACTCCATGGCGAATTCCTTCGACCAACCGTTGATCCAGGAGTCGTTCGCACGGCCGTAGGTGGCCACGGCCTGTTCCGCGACGCAGCGAGCCTCGGCCCGCAGATCGTTCTGCTCCTTGGTCCAGGAGAACTCCATGGGAAAACCTCGTCACTCGGGGCGCCACTTCGGCGCTCCGTCATTGTGCCCCAACGAACACCCGACCACGTGATCGTTCCCCGCATCGCCCTCCGGACGAACGAAGGTCACACCTCCGTCGCGTGACACAATGACCCTCGTGGGGGACGTCACCGCCGGACCGAGCTTCGTCGAACCGTACGAGCTTTGCGCCGACAGCCGGGACCAGTTTCGTCGGGACGGGCATTGCGTCGCGCGCGGACTGGCGACGCCGGCCGAGATCGCGGCCGTCAAGCCCTCCATCGACGCGGCCACGGACGCCCGCCGATGGGATCGCCGACCACTCCAGGAGCGTGACACCTACGGACGCGCCTTCGTGCAAGCCGGCGGGATCCTGCTCCACGACGAAGTGACGCGCCGCTTCGTACTCGGCCGACGTTTCGCGCGTGTCGCCGCCGAACTTCTG
>JAURHL010000167.1 GCA_030833305.1 Acidimicrobiales bacterium
ACGGGCCGACTTCACCGTCACGCATACGCAACCCGGGCGCAACTGGACGGGCGTGCGCAACGCGATGTGGACGGGCGTCTGGCGCAACGACGCCCCGCTGCAGCCGCCGGCCTGGCTGATCAGCGGCCGGCACGACCGGACGGCCGGCGCCGATGACGCTTCCCGCATCGGCGACCGACAGAACGGTGCCGTGCATCGGCGCGACCAACGGCCGAGACGACATGATCAGAAGGCGACCACCGCGCTACGCGGTCCGCGGACCTGCCCTCCGGCCCAGGTCACCTCGGTCGGGTCCAGAAGATCGAATTCGGGGATGCGCGCGAGCCAACTCTCGATGGCCACCCGCAGTTCCATGCGGGCCAGATTGGATCCGGCGCAACGGTGTATTCCCGCCCCGAAGGCGACGTGACGATTGATCGCCCGGTCCAGGATCACCTGGTCGGGATTCTCGAACACCTCCGGGTCGCGGTTCGCACCCGGGAAGTTCATCAGGACCCGCTCGCCGGCCTTCATCGGACAACCCTTGTACTCCACGTCCTCCATCAAGCGTCTGGCCATGGTCACCGGGGAATAGGCGCGGAGGAACTCTTCGATGGCCGTCGGCATCAGCTCGGGTTCGGAGACCAGGCGACGACGATCCTCAGGATGCGTCGCCAAGTGCCAGATCGACGAACCGATCGCCGACCACGTGGTGTCGACTCCGGCGATGAGCATCAAAGAACACATCCCGATGATGATCGGTTCCTCGATCGGCTTGCCGTCGATCTCGGTGTGCAACAGTTCCGAGATCAGATCGTCACCGGGATTCTCGCGCCTGGCCGCCAGAGCACTGATGAAGAACTCGATCACGCCCTGGGTTCCACGTTGGCGTCGTTCGGCGTCGAAGGCGAACTCGAGGACGTCGCGCACCCACCCGGTGAAGGTGTCGCTCATCTCGGCGGGAACTCCGAGAATGTGAGCGATGACCCGAACCGGAATCTGCTGGGCGTAATCCGCCGCCAGGTCGGCGCGACCCTGATTGATGAAACCGTCGATGAGGCGGTTGCAGAGGGCCTGGGTCATCGGCTCGTAGGACAAGGACTTCTGTGGCGACATCCACGGCAGGATCAGACGCCGGGTCCAGGTGTGCAAGGGCGGGTCCGACGAGATGGGTGGAACGCCGTACGGGAGCAACTGCGGCTGACTCGATCCCGGCAAACCGGTGACCGGAGGAATCACCGCGATGCCACCACCCGACGGAAACGTCTCGATGTCGCGAGCGATCTCGGTGACGTCTTCGTACCGCGTGGGAAGCCACGAACCGCCCCAGCGGTCGGTGTGAGCGATCGGACAGGAGTCGCGCAGGGTGTCCCAGATGCGGAAGGGATCGTTCACGTACTCGGGATTGAAGATGTCGTAATCCGTCGCCCAGTCGATGATGTCCTGTGTGTCGCTCATGTCGGCCTCCTCGTGAGACGCTAGCAGTCTCTTTGTCTCACAGACCCGGGTTGGCGCGCGACCGTGTGAAGGCCCCCGCCGGTCGGGTACGGCGATATTCCTCCACGATCGGAGCCAAGTCGCGGGGACTCGCTCCGTGGAGGATGACGCCATCCACGCCGAGGTCGAATTGTCCCCGGATCGCCGCCACGCACTGTTCGGGCGAGCCGCTGGCCGCCGGCGCCAGCCACTCCGCGGGGATCAAGGTCGCGACGTGTTCGAGTTCGGCGGTGGTGGCCGTGTTGTCGAGAGCGCCCCGAAAGCCCTTGATGAACTCGTCGTCACGGAAACGGCGCAGCACCTCGGGGTCCCAGCGATTCGTCTCCACCATCAGGTCCCCGTACCCCTGCAGATAGGTGGCCAGACGACCCACGGTCTTTTTCAGACGCACGTCCTCGGCGATGTGGTCACCGATCGTGGCGAAACACGACCAGACCCGCACCGAGTCCGGATCACGTCCGGCTTCCTCGGCGGCTCGCTTCACCACGCGTACGCACCGACGCGTGGTTTCGTCGGTGAAGAACGTGTGCAAGACGACGCAATCGAAGGCGCGGCCCGCCAACTCGAGGGTGCGCGGACCGAATGCGGTCAACCCCAACGGGATGTTCTCGTCGAAACTGGGATCGAGAGCCAGGACCGGGTACTTGCCGATCGGGCCGTCGTGACCGATGATCACCTCGCCACGAAACAATCGCCGCATGACTCCGGCGAAATCCTCCATTTGCGCCGTGGTGACCATCGGCAAGCCGTAGGCCCGATACAGCGGACCGATGCCCCTCCCGATCCCCAACGTGAAACGACCGCCCGTCAGCCGATGCATCGTGGTGGCGTACGAGGCCGTTACCAGCGGGTGCCGGGTGTTGTGATTCGTCGCCGCCGTTGCGATGCCGAGGGTCGTGCTGACGGCACCCACGGCACCGGACAAGGTGACCGCTTCTTTGATGTTGAAACGCTCGGAGATGAAGCAGGAGCCCAATCCGAGCACCTCGGCATCGGCCACCTCCTGAACGAGATCGCGTGGCGACTTCGGCGCACCGGGAAGCGTGTAGAACCCCAGTTCGTTCAACGGGGACCGCTCCGCACTCATGATCGGAAACCCGCCATGAGATGTCGAACCGCCTTGGACGACGTGGCCGTCAGCGGGCTGCGTCCGCTCGACATGACCCGACTCATGTTCGAGACGAGATCCTCGGCGGTCGCGTCCCGATTCGTGTAGCCGTCGCTCAGTTCGATGTGCACCCCGCCGGCCCAACCGGCGCCGACGCTGATCGTCTCACCGTTGAGATCACAGTCCCGATGTGCCAAACAGACCACGAGTGGCGCCACCAAACGCGGATCGAGCCATTCACCCAGTTCCTCCGACCATGGAATGGGTCCGAACGACGTGCCCGGCCGGGTCTTGGCGTAGGGCACGACGACGTTCACGTGGATGCCGTGGGGTGCCCCCTCACTGGCCATTCCGCGCGTCAGGCCGATCACTCCCATCTTGGCCATCGCGTAGACGCTTCCATGGGGAACACCACCGAAGGCCGCACCGGAGGACACGTTGACGATGCGGCCGCCACCGTTGTCCTTCATCCACTTCCACGCCGGTCGACTGACGTTCAGGGTTCCGCGCAACTGGGTGTCGATCAGCGCATCGATGCTCTCCTCGGGAAAATCCTCGAATGGAGCCATGCGCACCTGTCCGGCGTTGTTCACCACGACGTCGACTCGCCCGAATGAATCGAGCGCCGTGTCGACGATCGAACGACCACCCGTCGGAGTGGCGATGCTGTCATGGTTGGCCACGGCCGTGCCTCCGGTGGCCAGAATCTCACGAACGACATCATCGGCGGGGTTGGTGACGGGTGCGTCGGCCTTGCCGTCGGAGTCCGAGATTCCGACACCCAGATCGTTCACCACGACCGACGCACCGCGGGCGGCGAAGGCGAGGGCGTACTCGCGCCCCAGATTCCGACCGGCACCGGTGACGACGACGACGCGTCCGTCGAATCTCATGTTCATCACGCCTCCTCCCCGCGCCCGCCGATCAAGAAGGACCGCAGGTCCGAGAACGCCCGTCGATCCTGCAACAGGAACATATGCCCTCCCTCGTATTCGGTGTGAATCGACCCGGCGATGCGATCCGAAATGGCCCGACCGTTCCGCGGTGGCGCGATCCCGTCGTAGGTGCCGCTGGCGACGAATGTCGGTGCGGTGATGCGTCCCAGACGATCCCACACGTCGTGCCGACTTCGGGCGTCCAACTGCCAGTGATGACCGAGCGCCGCACGTCCCTGAGGAGCGGGGCGTGGCACCAGCAGCGCCCGATCCCCCGGATGCTCGTTCAGCCAGACGTCGTCGAACCGACTGTCCACGAGAGTCGGATAACGCGCTGCTCGATCCGCCTCGGACAGTGTGGCCAGTTCGTGGAGGGGATACGACGATCCCCCGGCACCTCCGGAGCTGGTGCACAGCACGGCCAGCTGCTGGACCATCTCGGGATTCGTCACGGCGAACTCGAGGGCCACCATTCCCCCGAAACTCATACCCAACACCGCGACACGATCCCAACCGACGTGTTCCAGAAGCCCCGAAGCGTCCTGGGCGTAGTCGGCCATCTCGTAGGGGCCCTCGGGAACATCGGTGCGACCGAGACCTCTCTGGTCGTGCACGAGAACGGTGCAGAACCGGGCCACCATGTCGATCAGCGGACGCGCCGCCTCGATGCTCGAGCCCGACCCGTTGAAAAAGAAGAGTCGTGGACCATCCCCCACGATCTCGTAATGGATGTCGAATCCCCGACCCGAATACGTGCCGGTGCTCATCGGGGAAACCCGGAAAGGAAGGTCGCGCGCACGGTCACTACAGTAAGACCGTGGTCGCACCAAACACTTCATCGACGTCGGTGTCGATTCCCGTCTCCTCGATCTCGGACGCGGT
>JAURHL010000168.1 GCA_030833305.1 Acidimicrobiales bacterium
CGTTGGGTGCGGGCGCGCTGGCCGGCTCGTCGTTGCCCCTCGATCCGGATTTCACCGCGCGCGAGCTGGGTTTCGCGCGGGCCTTCGACAACTCGCTCGACGCGGTCAGCGATCGTGACTTCGTGGCCGAGATCCTGTTCGCGCTCTCCTTGGTTGCCGTCCATCTCTCGCGCATCGGCGAGGAGTGGGTGCTGTGGACCAGCGACGAGTTCGGTTTCGCGGTGCTCGACGACGCGTACGCCACCGGATCGTCCATGCTCCCGCAGAAGAAGAACGCCGACATCGCCGAGTTGGCCCGGGGCAAGGCGGGTCGCGTCATCGGTGACTTGACCGGACTGCTCACCACGCTCAAGGGACTGCCCCTGGCCTACAACCGCGATCTGCAAGAGGACAAGGAACCGCTGTTCGACGCCATGGATCAGGTGTCGTTGGCCTTGTCGGCACTGGCGGGCATGATCGCCACGGCACGCTTCGTTCCCGAACGCATGCGTACCGCCGCCGACGCGCCCACCATGGCCGCCACCGATCTGGCCGAGTTCCTGGTGCGCGCGGGAACGCCGTTCCGTGACGCGCATGCCATCGTCGGTGCCTTGGTGCGACGTTCGCTGGCCGGCGAGGGGGCGTTGGTCGATCTGGTGCGGGCCGAACCTCTGCTTGGTGCCGAGGCGGCGGCCTTGGTTGCTCCGGGCGTCGGCGTTCGTATGCGCACCACGCCCGGTGGCGCGGGTCCGCTCCCGGTGGCGGCGCAGATCGAGACCTTCCAGTCGGCACTCCAGCGATGGAAGCAGGCGATCGAGTGAACACCCGACTGTTCGGTGAGGTTCTGGTGACGATGCTCGTCATTCTCGACCCGCCCGGCAACGTGCCCATCTTCCTCGCGGTCACGCGTCAGCTGTCGAACAAAGAGCGCCACCGCGCCGCGTTCCTCGCGGTGGGCACCGCGTTCCTGGTGATCTCGTTGTTCGCCATCGGAGGCCAGACCATCCTCGATTACCTGCACGTGTCGGTACCGGCATTGCAGGCCGCCGGTGGACTGCTGTTGCTGTTGGTGGCGTTGCAGTTGTTGTACGGCAAGGGTGGCGACGACGGCTACATCGAAGCGACTCCCGAACAACGAACGTCCATCGCACTCGTGCCCCTCGGAACTCCGTTGTTGGCCGGGCCTGGTGCCATCGTGGCCACCATCGTCTTCTTCAGTCGAGCCGACGGAGCGGGGGAGTGGTTCACGGTCGTCGGTGGCACGGCCGTGGCGCTGTTCATTTCGTTGCTCGCATTGCGATTCAGTGGCATCGTGCAACGCATCGTGCGACCCACCGGAGTGTTGTTGCTCGCTCGGGTGGCGGGCATGATTCTGGCATCGGTCGCGGTGCAGATGATCGCCGATGCCGTGACCGAGTTCGTGCGCGTCGGCGCTGACAAGATGTAGTCATGCCGTATCAGCAAAGAATCCGGGTTCGCTACGGCGAATGCGACATGCAGCGCGTGGTGTTCAACGCCAACTATTTCGTGTACTGCGACGACGTGGTCGACTCGTGGACCCGCACCGCGTTGGCCGACGAGTTGAAAGCCGCGGGAAGCACCACCGACTTGCACGCCATCGGATTCGACTTCATGTTGAAGAACACCAACCTCACCTGGCACGCACCCGTTCGATTCGGCGACGTGCTCGACATGGACGCGCGCGTGTCGCGTTGGGGCAACACCAGTTTCGACGTGAGCATCAACGGCAGCGTCGATGGGGAATCCCGCTTCGACGCGGTCATCACGTACGTCAGCATCGATCCGGTGTCGCAACGTCCGGCCCCGGTTCCCGACGTCGTGAAAGTCGCCCTCGAACGTCAGGCGCCCCAGTTCACCCAGTGACCGTGCGGGTGCGTGGTCGCGAGCCGCTTCACGTCACGGGCGCCGTCACGCCAGGTGACCAGCGAGATCACGGTGATGAGTTCATCGGAACCGGCGTGACCCGGTAGCTCCGGAGTTTCGTGGGGGCTCTCGGCGATCACCCAACTCAGGTCCATCGACGAACCGATGCGATCCAGTTCGTCGACGAACGCCGTGCGCCGTTCGGCTGGCAGGTAGTTCAAGACCCAACTGGTGGTGACCACCGGATGCCCATGATTCGTGGCCCGCTCGATCACATCGGCGACATCGTTCACGGCGTCACCGGTACGGACCTCGATGTCGTGACGGCGGGCCATGGCGATGGCGCGGCGCAAACGCTCGAAGCGCTCCACTTGGTCGGGCCACACACATGCCTCGAGCCATCGGACCTCGTCGTCGTCACGAACGTCGATCGGCGAGACGTCGATGCCGGCGGTCCAGACCACGCGTGGCAGCCGTGTCGGGATCGGGGGATTGCCCGAGATGTCGCACTCGATGGTCAGGTCGTCGCCGTCGTCGCGACTCGGACCGATTCGACCGCCCGGGCGATGCATGAAAGAAAGCTTGGAGAAGAGCTGGTTCAGCCCCGCGCTACTGCCGACGTCGACATGGGCCAGCTCGCCCCGTTCCTGATCGAGCAACCAGAACGGGAACATGAACCAGTTGCACCGGCCGATCTCGTTGGTTTGCGTGGAACGCGTGGCCAGCAGATCCCTCATCGGTTCCGGGCGTGACAGCACGAAGTCGACGAAGTGATCCGTGACGTCGCCCTCGGGATTCGCCCGATCGAGGTTGGGGTAGTGGCCGGCGAGAGGATGACTCGGCTCGGCGAGCAGCAGATGGTGCGCGCTGGCGAAGAGCAACACCGGGACACGCTGGGTCTCCGGAGTGACCGACATCAGGTCCAGCACCTCCGGTTCGCGGGCCACCCGTTCGGCGATGCGTGCGTACAACGGAGCGCCCACCTCGAACGCCCGGGCGAACTCTGCGAATCGTCGCGCGAGGTCGTCCACGTGGCGACTATAGGTGGATCGTGTCGTCGCGGAAAAGAGACCCGACCACGAAATGAAACCCGACTCGGGCGCCGATTCTTGCGAGAATGGTCACGATGACTTCGATCGACCTTCTCGCCGATCTCGATGCCCGTGGATTGATCCACGACTCGACAGACCGCGTCGCTCTGGGCGCGCGACTGGCCGAGGGTCCGATCGCGGTGTACGTGGGCTTCGATCCCACCGCCGATTCGTTGCACGCGGGCAACCTTCTCGGTCAGGTGATGTTGCGACGGTTCCAATTGGCGGGTCACGACCCGGTGGTGTTGGCCGGCGGTGCCACCGGAATGGTCGGTGATCCCGGTGGCCGCAGCGAAGAGCGCAACCTGCTCGACCGCGAGACGCTCGCGCACAACGTGCGATGCGTGAAGACGCAACTCGAACGCATTCTCGACTTCGACGGACCGCACGCCGCGCGTCTGGTCGACAACGCGGATTGGACCGCACCGATGAGCGCGCTCGAGTTTCTTCGTGACGTTGGCAAGCACTTCACCGTGAATCAAATGGTGGCCAAAGAATCGGTGCGCGCTCGCATGGAGAGCGAGAACGGAATCAGCTACACCGAGTTCAGTTACATGTTGTTGCAAGCCAACGACTTCCGACATCTCTGCGAACACGAAGGTGTCGAGATGCAGATGGGCGGTTCGGATCAGTGGGGAAACATCACGGCCGGAACCGATCTCATCCGCCGTCGTCTGTCGCGCGCCGCGTACGGACTCACGTGGCCGTTGCTGACGCGAAGCGACGGACAAAAGATGGGCAAGTCGGTGCACGGTGCGTTGTGGCTCGATCCGAACAAGACGAGTCCGTACCAGTTCCGTCAGTACTGGATTCAGTTACCCGACGAAGACGTCGAACGATTCTTGATGCAACTGACGTTGCGTTCGATCGACGAGGTGCGCGCCATCGTCGCCGAACATCTCGCTGACCCCGGGCGTCGTGTGGCACAACGCGCCTTGGCGCACGACGTCACCGCTCTCGTTCACGGAGCGGCCGCCGAAGCCGCCGCCGCCGAAGCCGCGGGCGTGTTGTTCGGGGGAGACCCCACCGAAGCCTCGCCCGAGGCCTTGTCGGTGGTGGCCCGCGAGGTGCCAGCGTCGACGGTCGCACGGACCGGATTGGCCGATCTCATCGCGGTCTTGCAGCAGGCCGGATTGGCGTCATCCAACGGCGACGCCCGTCGCGGGCTGCAACAGAAGGCATTTCGCGCCAACGGACGGGTGCTGGAGGCAGAAAACTCCTTGTCAGAGGTGGGTTTGCTCCACGGTCGCTATATCCTGCTGCGCAAAGGCAAGACGAACTTCCACCTGCTGGACGTCACCGACTAGCCCCTCGGGAAATTTCTCCAAGAAGTTTGACCGGCGGGTTGATGGTGCCCAGCACGGTCGCTAGATTTGCCCCTCGCCCCTAAGAGCCGCTTGCGGTTCCGGGGGATCAC
>JAURHL010000169.1:0-4035 GCA_030833305.1 Acidimicrobiales bacterium
GCCCCATTCCTCCCACTCGGTGACGGTCAAGGGCAGCGTCGGATCACTCATCGTGGACACCACGTCGACGAAGGGAACCTCGGCCACCGCGGCGGCCCACAGATCAGGGGCGGCGTTGATGCACGCGCCCACCATCAGCCCGCCCGCGCTGCCACCACGCACGGCCAAGCTATCGGCCGACGCCCACCCCTTGGCCACCACGTCGCGGGCCACGGCGTTCACGTCGGCGAAGGTGTTGGTCTTGTTGAGCAACTTGCCGTCGAGGTACCACTGGCGACCCATCTCGCCGCCTCCGCGTGGGTGTGCCAGCACCCAGGTGAAGCCGCGATCGACCAAACCCAGGCGGGCCACGCTGAACCACGGGGGCATGGACGCCTCGTAACTGCCGTAGGCGTACACCAGGCACGGTGCGGACGCGTCGTTCGGAGCGCCCTTCAGGCGCACCACGTCGTAGGGAACCGCGGTGCCGTCCGCGGAGGTGGCCCACGCTCGCACCGTCTCGTAGCGCGAGAGGTCCACGTTCGGGGTGGGGGCGGTCTTGAGCACCGTGCGCACGCCCGTGGTGAGGTCCTGTTCCAACAGGGTCGCCGGTGTCACCATGCTCTCGGTCGAGAGGCGCAACGAGGCGGTGTTCCACTCGGGGTTGCTGTCGAGATCGCAATCGTGCGGGGCGTCGCCGATGATGATGGGAGTGAACGAACCGTCTCGGTGCATCACGCGCAGGCGTGGTTGAGCCCGGTGCCACTCGTGGATCACCAGGTGCGTCGCGAAACAGTCGACACGGGTGATGCGTCGACCGGGTTCGTGTTCGACCAGCGGTTCCCACCGCGCGGGCTCGGATTCGGGCGCCGTCATCACGCGGAAGTCGACGGCGTCGAGGTTGGTCAACACGACGAAGCGATCGCCCCAATGATCGACGTGGTACTCGAGGTCGTCGCGACGCGGCACCACGCACAGCGGCGAGGCGGTGGGATCATCGGCGGGGATCAACCACGATTCGCTCGACGTCTTGGAGTCGGAGTCGATGATGATCCACTTTCCACTGCGGCAGAGATCGACGCCCACGTAGAAGCGCTCGTCGGGCTCGTGGAACACCTGCGCGTCGGCAGACTGCGGATCGCCGAGTCGGTGACGCCAGACGGTGCACGGGCGTTCCTGTTCGTCGTAGGTGACGTAGAAGAGATGCGACGAGTCCGTGCTCCAGGCGGTGCCGGCCCACGAGGTGTCCTCGAGGCGGTCGGCGAGATCGTGGCCGGTGTCCAGATCGCGGATGCGCATCGAGAAGTGTTCGCTGCCGTCGGTGTCGAGGCTCCACGCCAACAGACGCGAGTCCGAGCTGATGTCGAACGCGCCGAGCGAGAAGTACTCGTATCCCGCGGCTTCGGTGTTCTCGTCGAGAAGAACCGTCTCGTCCGTGAGACGGCCATCGGCGCCGCGTTCGCGTCCGCGACAGTGGATGGGGTACTCGCGACCCTCCTCGGTTCGCGTGACGTACCACCAGCCGTCCTTGAACGTGGGAACCGACTGGTCGGTCTCCTGAATGCGCGACTTGATCTCGGCGAACAGCGTGTCGACGAGATCGGTGTGGGGCGCGAACCATTGGTCCGTGTGGGCGTTCTCGGCGTTCAGGTGCGCGATGGTGTCGGGGTCATCGCGGTTGGTCAGCCAATGGAAGTCGTCGGCCGTGTCGCCGGTGGGGCGGTGGTGCACGTGAGCGACGCGTTTGGCCGAAGGCGCGGACATCGTCATGAGGGTACGACCGTGACAGGGGTCTCCGGTGCTTCGTGTCCGGTGCGTCTTGCCCGGCGGATGTGCCATCTGAACATGGGTCCGCCTCGGCATCCGGGTGGGGGAGGGCGTTAGCGTCTCGCCGGTGCGGGTGTGGATCGATCAGGACTTGTGTACCGGCGACGGCCTGTGTCTCGACCATTGTCCCGACGTCTTCGTGCAACTGGAGGACGGCATCGCTTACGTGGCCGAGGCCGGTCAGGCGCTGAACGACCCCGGTGGATCCGGCAGCCTGGCGTGGGTGCCGGTGAAGAACTACCAAGCCGTGGTCGACGCCGCCGAGGCCTGCCCCGGCGAGTGCATCTTCATCGAGATGCCCGCGGTGGCCGCCGGTGAACTGCGCGCCAGCGCCTGAGCGAATGTCCCGCCCGACCAGCCGGAACCCGCTGCGTAATTGTTACTATGGCGGTAGTGGAAATTCCGCCCCACCCCCGGGGTCGGCGTTCTGACACTTGGGAGCCACGGTGACCTCTTTCGATCTCGACCTCAGCAAGTACTCGCTCGGTTGGAGCGACGACGTCGAATATGCGTTCAAGCCCGAGAAGGGGTTGAGCAAGCCCGTCGTCGACCAGATCTCGTGGTGGAAGGGCGAGCCCAAGTGGATGACGCAGTTCCGCGAGCGCAGCCTGCGCCTGTTCGAGAAGAAGCCCATGGCCCCGTGGTTCGCACAGAACATGCCCGACATCGACTTCCAGGACATCTTCTATTACCTGCGTCCGGCCAATGCTCAAGTCGATGACTGGGACGACCTTCCCGAGCAGATGAGGGTCACCTACGAGAAGTTGGGCATTCCCGAAGCCGAGCGCAAGTACCTCGCCGGCGTGACCGCGCAGTACGAATCCGAGGTCGTGTTCCACCGCAACCGCGAGGATCTCGAAGCGCAGGGAATCCTGTTCTGCGACATGGACACCGCGTTGCGCGAATATCCAGATCTCGTTAAGCAATATTTTGGTTCGGTAATTCCGCCGGGCGACAACAAGTTCTCGGCGCTCAACAGCGCGGTGTGGTCGGGTGGGTCGTTCATCTACGTGCCGCCCGGCGTGGAGTGCGAGATGCCGTTGCAGGCGTACTTCCGCATCAACAGCGAGAACGCCGGACAGTTCGAGCGCACGCTCATCATCGCCGACGAGGGCTCGAAGGTTCACTACATCGAGGGTTGCTCGGCACCGGTGTACACCAACGACTCGCTTCACAGCGCGGTGGTCGAGATCGTCGTGAAGCCCAGCGCCCGCGTCACCTACACCACCATCCAGAACTGGTCGCCCAACGTGTACAACCTCGTCACCAAGCGCGCGCGCGTGGAGGCCGAGGGACACATGGAATGGATCGACGGCAACATCGGCTCCAAGCTCACCATGAAGTATCCGAGCGTCTACCTCGTGGGGCCGAAGGCCACCGGTGAGGTGTTGAGCGTGGCGTACGCCGGTGCGGGCCAGCATCAGGACGCCGGCGCCAAGATGGTGCACGCGGCGCCCGAGACCACGTCGAAGATCGTGTCCAAGTCCATCAGCAAGGACGGTGGCATCACCACCTATCGCGGACTGGTGCGCGTCGACGAGGGCGCCTACGGCTGCAAGAGCCACGTGCAGTGTGACGCGCTCATCCTCGACGAGAACAGCGAGAGCCGCACGCTTCCCTACATGGAAGTGGGGGAGAAGGACGCTCAGATCGGTCACGAGGCCACCGTGTCCAAGATCGCCGACGAGCAGTTGTTCTACCTGCAGAGCCGCGGTCTGTCCCAGGAACAGGCCATGGGCATGATCGTGAACGGTTTCATCGAGCCCGTCACCCGCACCCTGCCCATGGAGTACGCCGTCGAGTGGAGCCGCCTCATCGAACTGCAGATGGAAGGCTCCGTCGGCTGACCTGTTCTGCGGGGTCGTGACCACTTAGTGTTCCGTCATGCCCATGCGACAGGAATGCCGCAATTTCGAGAGTCGCACCTACGCCAACGGCGACACGGTGCGCAAGTGCAACCTCGACCTGGCGCCCGACGCGCCGTGGCGTTGTCCCGAGAACTGTTCGGGCTTCGCGCCGCGCATGGACGCCGGCTGGAGCTACGGCTCGATGGTCACGCCGCCCACGCCGGTCGAACCACCGGGGCTCGACGACGGATCGGCGGCCGCGATCCTCGATCAGGCCGAAGACATCATCAATGCCGTTGGCGCACAGATGATGGCCGACGTGGAAGCCGAGCGTGAGTGGAGTTCCACGCCGCGTTGGAAGCGGGCCTTCCGTCGCAAGCCG
>JAURHL010000169.1:4045-4311 GCA_030833305.1 Acidimicrobiales bacterium
GTAATATTTCACCTGTGCCCGTGTTGACCCCCGACATGGTGCGCAGCTCGGGAAACACCTGGTCGCAGGTGCGAACCCCAGCCCTCGAACGGGCGGCTGCGGCACCGTTCCCCACCACCGATGCCGAGCATTGGCGTTACAGCCGCATCGATGAACTGTCGCTGTCCGACTTTGCTCCGGTGCCCACACCCACGTCGATCACGGGCGGTGGAACGCCCGCTGTCGTCACGCACGTGCCGGCCGATGCGGCCTCGGTCGATCCGTCA
>JAURHL010000016.1 GCA_030833305.1 Acidimicrobiales bacterium
AGATCGTCGACGGCTGATTCGGCGGCATTCGAATCAGTCGACGGGGGCGATGCGATAGCTGCATCGTCCGTCGCCTGACATGGCGTGTCGGGTGCGCTCGATCGAGACACCCACACCCAACGCGGACCGGAACACCACCAATTCCGATTCGCACAACGACGCGCACGAACGGGCCGCGTCGCTGATCGCACAGTGGTGTTCGGTGAGAATCACGGAACCGTCGTCGCAGGACGACGCCTCCGCGCGGTATCCCTCGAGGTCGCGCTGCCGCGCGAGGTTCGTGACGCGTTCGATCAACGGCCCGCCCCCGATCGTTTCCCGGTAGTTCGTCGCTTGTTGTTCGCCGCGGCGAGCGAGCACGCGCTCCAGTGCCTCCGAGCCCAGTTCGGTGCGGATCGCCAGCAACAGATCCACGGCCAGGTCGTCGTGGCGATCGGGAAAGGCGGTGGGGAAGACGTCGACGATCGACGGCGAGCCGTCACGGTCGAGGGTCCAACGCATGGCCGGCCGACCTCGGTGGCGCGCGTCAGGGGGATGGTCCCCGGTGTCGCGGCGAACCACACCGTCGGCTTCCAGCTGTTCGAGATG
This sequence comes from Acidimicrobiales bacterium, assembly GCA_030833305.1. Lineage (GTDB taxonomy): Bacteria > Actinomycetota > Acidimicrobiia > Acidimicrobiales > Ilumatobacteraceae > Casp-actino8. The sequence continues at coordinate 589 of JAURHL010000016.1, forward strand.
CTGGCGCATGGCGGCATCGCTGACGCCCATCAGACGAGCCAGGTCGGGGGCGGTGGCCGAAGAGACGGTCTGGAGGTGTTCGACGACGCGCCGCTTCGTTCCACCGCTGACATTGGTCACGTCGGCAGGCTAACCGAATATCGCAAGTCGTCACTTGGTAAATGTTCGGACCAGCACGGCTTTCGGGCGATCCTTTGACAAACTGTAAAGGTGACCGTCGTCGACCGATCCTCATCTCCCGCCACCCGAGCCGCCCTCGAGAACCAATTCGGATTGGCCGACCGCGTGGTGGATTCGGACGCGTTGTCCAACAGCGTCAAGCGGTTCCGCGAGCAGGGCATCGTGTTGCCCACCTTCGCTCAGCTCGCCGATCCCTCGTCGGTCGACCCGTCGATCGTGGGCGACGCCGATCCGCAAGGACCCGATGCCCGCAACCTGTGGCGCGTCCATTGGTACAACGACCTCCGGGGCCGTCGCACGTCGGTCCCCGACCACGTGGTGTTGCCGACCGAACTGACGGGTGTTCCCAATCCGATCATCGTGGTGTTCGGTGATCGCTTCCCGATGATCACCGCCCACAAGGTTTTGGCCGCGTACTCGTGTCTCGCCCCCCGCGTGGTGACCGGTCAATTCGATCCCACGCGGCACCGCGCCATCTGGCCGTCGACGGGCAACTACGCCCGTGGTGGTGTGGCCATCAGCCGCATCATGGGATGTCGTGGCGTGGCGATTCTTCCGGCGGGCATGAGCCAGGAGCGTTTCGATTGGCTCGACAGGTGGTGCGCGAATCCGGCCGAGGACGTCATCAAGACCGTGGGCACCGAGAGCAACGTCAAGGAGATCTACGACGCCTGCAACGAGTTGGCCAAGGACCCCGGGAACTTCGTGTTCAACCAGTTCTGCGAGTTCGCCAACCATTTGGGTCATTACGAGGTGACCGGACGGGCGCTTGGTCACGTCTTCGACACCGTTCACGCAGCCATGAAAAAAGCGGGTCGCGAGATCTCGTTGGCGGCATTCACCTCGGCCACCGGGTCGGCCGGAACCATCGCGGCCGGGGATCGGTTGAAGGACGACTACGGCACGCGCATCGTGGCGGTCGAAGCCCTCGAATGTCCCACCATGCTCGAGAACGGATACGGCGAGCACAACATCCAGGGCATCGGTGACAAGCACATCCCACTGATCCACAACGTCACGAACACCGACGTGGTGTGTGGCATCAGTGACCATGCCACCGACGAACTCGACGTGTTGTTCAATTCGGAGGCCGGTCGTGCCTACATGGCCGACAAGAAAGGTCTCTCGGCCGACCTCATCGCGGCGCTCGAGCACTTCGGCTTCTCGGCCATCTGCAACACTCTGGCGGCCATCAAGACGTCGAAACTGTTGAACCTCGGGCCCGACGAAGCGGTCATCACCATCGCCACCGATGGTGCCGCGTTGTACCCGAGTTCGCGAGTGGCCACGGTGAACAGCCGATTCGGCGGTGAGATGAGTTCGGTGGATGCCGCCGAGGTGTGGGGTCGTCATCTGGGGCACATCACCACCGAGGACATGATCGACTGCACCGAACGGGATCGAAACCGCATCTTCAACCTCGGCTACTACACCTGGGTCGAGCAACAGGGGACCCCGTTCGAGTTGTTCGAGGCCCGACGCGATCAGTCCTTCTGGCGTGGACTCCGCCGGTACACGCCGGTGTGGGACGAGATGATCACCGAGTTCAACGCCCGCGTGGCATCCGCTTGATTCGGTCGCGGCCATGATCGACGGGTTCCGGTGCGCGTCCTGCGGGGCGTTCGTCGGCCTCGACACGTTCGCTCCGTGGCGTTGTCCGAACGAGGGCGGCGATCGTCGCCACGTCTTGGTGCGCATGGAGCGCGCCGACGTGGGGGATTCCTCGGTCTCGGCCGATGGCGACGACCCGAACCCCTTCGTGCGTTTTCGACGTCACATGGCGTGGCACGCCTTCGCTCTCGTCCACGGCATGTCCGACGCTTCGGCGGTGCAACTGGTGCGCGACACCAACGACGGATTCCGCACGACACCCGTCGGCCGTTCGTCACCCTTGAGTGACGAGCTCGGATTCCGCCCCGCTGGAGGGGTGTGGGTGAAGGACGAGACCGGCAACGTAGGTGGAAGTCAAAAGGCGCGCCACCTGATGTCGATCCTGCTTCATTTGCGAGTGGCCGAGTCGTTGGGTTTGGCGCCGTGGACGCGATCCACCCGTCCGTCGTTGGCCATTTCATCGTGCGGCAACGCCGCCATCGCGGCCGCCACCTTGGCCCACGCCGCCACGTGGCCCATCGAAGTCTTCATTCCCGAATGGGCCGGCGGCACGGTGGTGGCCACGCTCGAATCGCTGGGGGCCAACATCAATCGTTGTCCGCGTCGGGCGGACGATCCGCCCGGTGACCCGACCGTGTTGCGCTTTCGTGAGGCGGTGGGCCGCGGTGCGATCCCCTTCAGCGTTCAGGGCCCGGAAAACGCCCTGTGCCTCGACGGCGGTCGCACGTTCGGTTGGGAATTGGGTGAGTCGTTGTTGGCCGCGGGGGTCGACGAGGTCGACGGTCTGTTCGTGCAAGTCGGGGGCGGAGCCTTCGCGGCCAGCGTCTCACGTGGTGCCCGTGAGATCGGTCTGCGGGCCCCGTTGTTCGCCGTGCAGACCGAAGGATGCGCTCCTTTGGCGCGCGCCTGGAACAGCGCCCGCGACGACGACGCGATGGCGCGGCACTGGAGCGAGCACATGTGGGCCTGGGAGACCGAACCGCGTTCGCTCGCCGACGGCATTCTCGACGACGAGACCTACGACTGGGTCGCCGACGTGATCGAGCTTCGGGCCACGGGTGGTCGCGTGGTGGTGGCCGGCGAGCAGAACGTCATCCGCTCGTCGTTGATCGCACCATCGATCGCGGGGGTGAACGTCAGTCCCACCGGCGCGGCCGGACTGGCCGGACTGTTGCAATGTCGCGACGAACTCTCCGACGACGCGCGCGTGGTGTTGGCGTTCTCGGGCGTCAAGCGCGATTAGGACGTGGCGTCGACCTCGCGCAGATTTCCGTCGTCGACGTCGTAGACGAACCCTCGGATGTGCAGTTTGTGCGCGATGAACGGGCTCAGTCGCAGACGATTCATGTTCTGACGGACGCTCTGCACCGGATCGCGGAACGACTCGAGGGCCCACCAGGGCCGGATACCGCACTCTTTTTCGATCTCGTGCTTGAAGTCGTCCTCGTTCACTTTCTGGAGTCCGCAGTTGGTGTGATGGATGAGGATCACCTCGCGCGTGCCCAGCAAGCGTTGCGAAAGCACCAGCGAGCGGATGACGTCGTCGGTGACCACACCACCGGCGTTGCGGATGATGTGCGCGTCACCGTGGGCCATGCCGAGCATCTGGAAGATGTCCATTCGACTGTCCATGCAGGCCACCACGGCCAGGTGGCGCCGAGGCGAGAGGGCCAGTCCGTGGTCGGCGAATTCGGCGGCGAAACGGCGGTTGTTGGCGACGAGTTCGTCGGCATTCGGTGTGAATTGTTCGGGGCTCGCCACTCCGACATTCTGCCTCGTCCAGGGCTAGTCTCGACGCATGACCTCCGACATGATTCCCGGACGCCCGATGAACCTCGACGCCGGTGATCCCGGTCGCGCCGACATCTTCACCCGGCTCCTCAAGAATCGCGTGGTCATGCTGGGCACCGACGTGAACGACGACATCGCCAATCAGATCTGCGCCCAGTTGCTCTATCTCGAAGGCGAGGACGCCGACGCCGACATCTGGCTGTACATCAACAGCCCCGGTGGTTCGGTCACCGCCGGTATGGCCATCTACGACACCATGCAGTTCGTAAAGAATGACATCGCAACTGTTGCAATGGGTCTGGCTGCATCCATGGGCCAGTTCCTGCTTTGCGCCGGAGCTCCGGGCAAGCGTTACACACTCCCCAACGCCCGCATCATGATGCACCAGCCTCTCGCGGGTTTGCGCGGTCAGGCCACCGACATCTCCATTCAGGTCGAGCAACTCGGGTACACCAAGAAGCGCATGGCCGAATTGACCGCTTTCCACAGTGGACAAACCCTCGAGCGCATTCAGGCCGACGCCGAGCGCGACCGCTGGTTCACCGCCGAGCAGGCCAAGGAATACGGTCTGGTCGACAAGGTCATCCTGAAGCGCGGCGAGATCCTCTGATTCGTCAGGGCGCCACGGTGGTGGTGTCCGTCACGGGAACCGTCGTGTCCGGTCCCTCGATGCCGATCACATCCGGCATGGCGACGCCACAGGTCGACTCCACCCACGACGCCACCGCTCGAGCACTGCGTTCGGCCGTGTAGGCCGCATCGGCCAGGTCCTGTCGGCTGCGCGGATCCTCGAAGTCCACGTCCTCGGCGGCGCGCAGGAGTTCGGTGATGACGTGCCAATCGTCGCGGATGGCCAACGGCGTGATCTCGTCCAACTTCTCGTAGCGATCGACGAGGTCGCCGATCTCGTCGGAGGTCGATAGCGGTCCTCCGAGACCGGCCACCGACTCGGACAGTTCCCCACAGAAGCGGGCTCCGCTGCGGTCGGTGTCACTGCATGCCACCAGCGTCGACGCGACAGCGACGACGAGACCGATGGTCGTGGTGAAGCGGGTGCGAACACGCATGGGTCGTCATTCTCTCAGGTCGTCCACCGGGAATCCGGTCACATCGTTCGACTCGTCCTCGCCGATCGTCGCACCGAGTCGCACACACGACGTCGCGCCGGATCGCCGGCCAGAACGCGAGGTAGGCATGCTCTCCACGATTCGCTCGGCCAGTGTCATGGGCTCCCAGGGTGCAGCGGTGTTCGTCGAGGTGCACATCGGGGTCGGACTGCCGACGTTCGCCATCCTCGGTCGTCCCGACGACACGTGCCGGGAATCGCGCGACCGTATTCGCACCGCCGTCCTGTCGAGCGGGTTCCACTGGCCCTCTCATCGCATCACGGTGAACCTGGCGCCGTCCACGCACCGCAAGACCGGCACGGCGCTCGACGCGGCCATGGCCGTGGGCATCCTCGTCGCCGACGGGCAGATTCCGCCCGAGGTGGTGGACGGTCTCGCGGTGATCGGAGAACTCGGTCTCGACGGTCGTCTGCGTCCGGTCTCGGGCGTGGCGCCGATGGTGATGTCGCTGGTGCACGACACCGACTTTGAGGTCGACATCGATGGGCCGTTCATGTCCCCGTTGCGTGGCGTGGTGGTCCCGGTCGGCAACGTGGACGAGGCCCGCATCGCCAAACCCCCGTCGTTGCGCTCCGTGCGCACGTTGCGGGAATTGGTCGAGTGTTTGGTCGGTTGCGAGCCATGGCCCGATCTCCCGCCACCGGCCGCTCCTCGGGCCCTCGCACCGTTGCCGGACTTGGCCGACGTTCGTGGTCAGGATGCCGCACGTTTGGGCCTGGAACTGTCCGCCGCCGGCGGACACCATCTGCTCCTCGTCGGTCCGCCCGGATCCGGCAAGACGATGCTGGCGCGACGATTGCCGGGATTGCTTCCGCCCCTCGACGACACGACATCCTTGGACGCCACGCTCGTGCGGTCGGCGGCCGGCGAGAAGCTGTCGGGTGACGGCCTCGTCACCGAACCCCCCATTCGCATGCCGCATCATTCGGCGAGCACCATCTCCATCATCGGTGGTGGTTCCTCGTCGTTGCGACCCGGCGAGGTCAGTTTGGCCCACGGCGGCGTGTTGTTTCTCGACGAGTTGGGCGAATTCGCTCCATCCACCCTCGATGCCCTGCGTCAACCGCTCGAGAGCGGTCGTATCCGCATCGACCGCGCGAACACCCGTCTGGAACTTCCCGCGCGGTTCACGTTGGTGGCCGCCACGAACCCGTGTCCGTGTGGGGGTGGAGCACCGGGTGCCTGTGAATGCGACGAGACCGCGTTGTCCAAGTACCGCCGTCGATTCAGTGGTCCCTTCATGGACCGATTCGACGTTCGGGTTCTGGTTCATCGTCCCCGGGTGGACGATCTGCTCGGCGAGAAGGCCGGTGAGAGCACCGCGGTGGTGCGCGAGCGGGTGATGCGGGCACGCGCCGTCGCACTCGAGCGGCAGGGTTCGTTGAACGCTTTCCTCACCGGCGACGAACTGGATCGCTTTGCACCGGTGGACGAACGGGGCATGGGACTGTTGCGCGCCGAACTGGAGGCCGGTCGACTCACCGGTCGTGGGCTGCATCGCATCCGGCGGGTGGCGCGAACCATCGCCGACCGCGAGAGCGGATCCGAACGCATCGACGAGTTCCACGTTGCTGCGGCACTGGCTCTGCGGGCTCGCGTCGCTCCCCGGCGCGGTGACGACGTGCGACGAGCGACATGACGATCGCACCCGACGACACCGAACGAGTCGCCGCCTGTCGTCTCGCCAATTTGCCCCACGTCACCGCCCGACGACTGCGACTACTGCTCGCCCGGGGCCTCCCGTCGGTGATCGTCGATCGATTGCGTGACGGGGACTGGGACTCCGATCCGGTCATCGCCAAGATGTTGTCCTTCCCCCCGCCGAGGTCGGCGGGTCGTTCGCTCGCGGACCTGTGGCGCGAGGCGCTCGTCTCCTCGTCCACCGTGAACCCGCTTCCTCCCGACGTCGATGTGCGCGTGTGGGGGATGGCCGACTACCCGGAGTGTCTGGTCGGGGATCCGTCGGCTCCGGCGGTTTTGTTCTCGCGGGGCGACGTCTCGGTGTTGGGAGGGCGACGAGTCGCCATCGTGGGCACCCGAAACGCCACCGAACACGGACGCGGAGTCGCCCGTCGCTTCGGTTCCGAACTCTCCGAGGCCGGAGTCGGGGTGGTGTCCGGTTTGGCGCGCGGAATCGATGCCGCCGCCCATCGCGGGGTGTTTGATGCGGGCGGATCGGGACGTCCGGTGGCGGTGGTGCAGTGGACTCGACGTCGTGTACCCGCCCGAACACGACCGGTTGTGGTCGATGGTCGGTGAGCGCGGGTTCCTGTGCACCGAGTCGCCGTTGGGCACGGTCCCCGAACCGTTTCGCTTTCCCTTGCGCAATCGGATCATCGCCGGTCTGTCCGAGATCGTGTTGGTGGTGGAGTCGCGATTGGAAGGTGGGTCGTTGATCACCGTGCGCGAGGCCCTGCAGCGCGGGATCACGGTGATGGCGGTGCCGGGCGCCACCAGCACGCGCGCGTCGCAGGGCACCAACATGCTCATTCGCGACGGCGCGTTGGTGGCCATCGACACCGACGACGTGCTGGCGGTGTTGGGCCTCGACCATCGACGGGCGACCGGACGGTTCGATCCGCGGGTGCCCGCGGTGGGGATCGACGCACGCATCCTCGAGCTGTTCGATGCCGAACCCTTGTCGCTGGACGACGTGGCCACCCGTGCCCGTGACATTCTGGCCACCACGTTCGGGGCCACCGCGGTCAGCCTGGGGCGATTGGAAGCCGCAGGCTGGTTGATCTGCACCAGTGGATGGTTCGAACGGGCCCGGGTCCGGGATTCGGGCGGGACCTGACCCGTCATCGAGCGACGGTGCCATCGGCCACCCTGTCGGTACTCTGCCCACATGGCTCGGTCCGCGACCTCGACGTCTCCGGCGGTCGATCCGTCGTGGCGGACGACCGACTTCGTCGCGTCGCTCACGGCCGCCTCGGAGAACACCAAGTCCGCCTACGCGTCCGACCTGGCGGCGTTCATCGGCTGGTGCGCATCGGTCGACGCGAGCGTTCCCTCTGATGTCGACCGGTTGTTGTTGCGTCGCTACCTCGCGCATCTGGGCGCGAATCGATTCGCCAAGCGCAGCATCGCGCGCAAGGCTTCGGCCATTCGTCGGTATTTCGGATGGGCCCGTCGCACCGGTGTGGTCGACACCGATCCGTCGCTCGGCCTGCGGGCTCCCGCGGGGGAGGGTCGACTGCCGCGCGTGCTCGACGGAGCCGAGTTACGAACATTGCTGGAACCCGAGACCGCCACCGACGACTCCGAACCGCAATGGCGTCGACGACGCGACGACGCCTTGATGGAGATGCTCTACGGAAGCGGTCTGCGCGTGAGTGAACTGTGTTCGCTCGATCTCGACGGTGTCGACTCCCGGCGGGGGGTCGTCACGGTGTGGGGCAAGGGCGGCAAGGAACGACGGGTCCCGATGTCGCAAGCGGCCGTCGAGGCGGTGAAGACGTGGATCACCAGTCGACGCGAGGTGCGGACCGACGAGTCCGGTGCGGCCCTGTTCCTCAACGCTCGGGGCGGGCGCGTCGGAGCCCGAGACGTGCGTCGGGTGATGGACCGTCGCAGCTCCCGTCCCACGCATCCGCACGCCCTGCGACACACGTTCGCCACCCACCTGCTCGACGGCGGGGCCGATTTGCGGGCCGTTCAGGAACTGCTCGGTCACAGCGACGTGGCCACCACGCAGAGATACACGCACGTGAGCAAAGAGCGTCTACGGTCTGTGTACACGAACACTCATCCCCGGGCCTGATTCCCGAGGGTGACCGACCCTCACGAATCCGGACCGAGAGCGATGACCGAACCCGACGAGAAGCCGAGTCGCACGACGCCGGCGATCGAACGCGCCTGGGTGCGTTGGGTCGAGCAGCGCGACGAGGGTGCCCGTGATCAGCTGATCGTCCACTATTCGCCGCTCGTGAAGTTCGTGGCCGGTCGTGTGGCCGCCGGATTGCCCGCCGGAGTGGACACCGGAGAGTTGGTGGGCACCGGTGTGTTCGGATTGATGGATGCCGTCGATCGGTTCGACCCTTCACTCGGATGGAAATTCGAGACGTTCGCCGTGCCGCGCATCAAGGGGGCGATCCTCGACGGATTGCGCGCTCAGGACTGGGTGCCACGATCCATCCGCAACAAGGGACGACAGATCGAGCAGGCCGTCGCCAAGTTGGGCAACGAGCTCAAACGCGCTCCCACCGACGAGGAGATCGCCGTCGAGTTGGGAATCTCCGACGAGGAGCTCGCCAAGTGGTTGAGCAGTCTGTCGGTGGCCAACGTGGGACCACTCGATCACGTGGTGTCGGGCGGCGAGACCGAACCTCGTCAACTTCCCGCATCGCGCGACGAAGGTCCCGACGCGGTGGTCGAGGATCGCGAGTTGCGTCAGATCATGCGCGCCGAGATCCGCAATCTTCCCGAGCGTGAACGCACCGTCGTGGCGCTGTACTACGACGAAGGAATGACCCTGGCCGAGATCGGCGACGTCCTCGGCGTGACTGAGAGCCGGGTCTCACAGATTCATTCCAAGGCGGTCATCATGCTGCGTGCTCGCCTAGCTGCCGCCGGCATATGACGGTTGCCGCCGGCATATGACGGTTGCCGCAGGCATGTAACGGCTGCCGCAGGCAAACAACGGACGCCGCGGGGCGACGTGGTTCGCCCACCCCGTGGCATGTGGGGAATCGCTTGCCTTTTGTCCGCGTCGATGTTCGTCCCGTCGGCACTCGGGGGCGCCGCCTCCGGTTGCCTGCAGCCACCGGTGTCGGGTCGGGTGGTGGCGCCCTACGTTGCGCCACCGTGTCCGTACTGCGCGGGTCATCGCACCGTCGACTTCGCCAGCGTGCTCGGCGAGGCGGTGCTGGCGCCGGTGGCGGGCACCGTGGCGTTCTACGGCTTCGTCGGCGGTCGCTTGTACGTCACGATCGATCCGACGGATTCGCCGGTGTTCGCGCCGGGCATGGTGGTCACCGTGGGCGGACTCCTGCTCGATGACGTGTCGGCCGAGGGTCCGAATCCGCGGCGCGGGGATCCGGTCCGACAGGGGGAGCGGGTGGGCGATGCCGGTGGCTGGCCCATCACCCTCAGCGTGCGCCGGATCGGCATCGATGGCCCCTACGTCGATCCCGGTCCGATTCTCGGACGGTGGCGGACGGCCCCCCGGTTGGTGCCGCGGACCGGCCCCCACCGGGCTGCGCCGCCCCGGCTCGTCTGTCCGACCGCCCCGAACTCCCGCTAGCCTGCCCAACGGCCCGGAATACCGGTTCGTATCAGCACACACCGATCGCGTCCTGCGGTCGGCACCCTCGGGTGCCGCGTCGGCCGGTGTCCCCAACCGCAGTCACGAGAGGAAACGTCATGGCCATCGTCACGATGCGTCAACTTCTGGAAGCGCGAGTTCACTTCGGCCACCAGACCCGTCGTTGGAACCCCAAGATGAAGCGATTCATCTTCGGCGAGCGCAACGACATCTACATCATCGACCTCGAGCAGACGCTCACCCGGGTCGAGACCGCGTACGCCTTCGTTCGTGATCTCGTGGCCAAGGGCGGCGACGTGCTCTTCATCGGAACCAAGAAGCAGCAGGCCCAAGACCCCATCGCCGGGTTCGCCGACAAGTGCGGTATGCCCTACATCAAGCGCTGGCTCGGTGGCATGCTCACCAACTTCACGACCATTCGCAAGCGCCTCACCCTCATGGAACAGCTAGAAGCTCGCGAGCAGGCTGGCGAATTCGACATCATGTCGAAGAAGGAGGCCTCAAAGCTTGGCGACAAGCTTGAGAAGCTTCGCGGAGCGCTCGGTGGCATGCGCCGTCTGCGCAAGGCCCCAGGGATGGTCTTCATCATTGACCCAAGCCGCGAAACGCTCGCTGCCATTGAAGCCAACAAGCTCGGAATCCCGGTGGTGGCCATCGTCGACACCAACGTCGACCCCGACCTGATCACGTACCCGATTCCGGGCAACGACGACGCCATCCGCGCCAACGAGCTCATGTCGAAGGTCATCGCCGAGGCGGTCATCGAGGGTCGCTACATCGCGTCCAAGCGCAATCCGGGCCTCGTGGCCCCCGAGCGCTCCGACGCCGAAAAGGCCGAGTTCGCCGCCGATCAGGCCAAGGCGCGTGCCGCGGCCGCCGCCGCCCAAGCCGAGCGCGAGGCCAAGTTGGCCGCCGCCAAGACCGCTGCCGCGGCCGAGACCACCCCGGAGGCCTGACCCATGTCGTTCACCGCCAAGGATGTCCAGACCCTGCGCCAATCGACCGGCGCGGGAATGATGGATTGCAAGAAGGCCCTCGAAGCCAACAACGGCGACATGGAAGAGGCCAAGCAGTGGTTGCGCGAGAAGGGCTTGGCCGCCTCGGCCAAGCGCGACGATCGCGAGAACACCCAAGGTGTGGTGGCTCTCGTGGTGTCGGGCAACGTCGGCGCCATCGTGAAGCTGAAGTGCGAGACCGACTTCGTCGCGGGGAGCGATCAGTTCAAGGCCGAGGCGCAGGCGCTGGCCGAGCTGGTGGCCGCCAAAGGTGAGGCGGCCGTGTCCGAGCGCGCCGCCATTCTCGACGACCTGAAGATCACGCTCAAAGAGAAAATCGAACTCGGTGAGGTCGCGCGCGTCGAGGCCGCTCCGGGCAACGTCATCGACAGTTACCAGCACATCCAAGGCGGCCGTGGCGTGAACGCGGTCCTCGTGGAGATCGCCAATGGTTCGGTCGATCTGGCGCACGACATCGCCGTGCACATCGCCTTCGCTCGCCCGAAGTATCTGACACGCGACGAGGTTCCCGCCGATGTCGTCGACAAGGAGCGAGCGACCCTGGAGACGATCAGTCGCAACGAAGGCAAGCCTGAAGCGGCCCTTCCCAAGATCGTCGAAGGTCGTATCAACGGATTCTTCAAGGACGTGTGTCTGGTCGAGCAGCCCTACGCCAAGGACGACAAGCAGTCCGTCACTCAGGTTCTGGGTGGCGCGAGCATCGTGCGTTTCGCTCAAATCGAGATCGGCTGATCCACGATGGCGGCGACCGAGGATCGTCCCCGGTGGAAGCGCGTCATTCTCAAATTGTCGGGTGAGGCTCTGGCCGAACCGACCGGCTTCGGCCTCGACACCAACGTGTTGCATCAGGTGGCCACCGAGATCAAGGACGTGCGCGAGAACCTCAAGGTCGACATCGCGGTCGTCGTGGGCGGTGGCAACTTCTGGCGCGGACTCAAGGGCGCCGGGCAGGGGATGGATCAGGCACAAGCCGACTTCATGGGAATGATCGCCACCGTCATGAACGGCCTGGCACTGCAGGACGCCCTCGAACGCGTCGGGCAACACAGTCGGGTCATGACCGCGGTCGAAATGCCCAAGGTGGCCGAGCCGTACATCCGTCGTCGCGCCGAGCGCCACATGGAGAAGGGGCGCGTCGTGATCTTCGCCGGTGGAACCGGGAACCCGTTCTTCACCACCGACACCGCGGCAGCGTTGCGTGCCGCCGAGATCGACGCCGAAGCCATCTTGAAGGGCACCCACTCCGGAGTCGACGGCGTGTACACCGCAGACCCCAAACTCGACCCCACCGCCACCCGCTACGACCGGGTTTCGCACAAAGAGGTCATCGAGAAGGAACTGCGGGTCATGGACGCCACGGCGATCGCCTTTTGCCGCGACAACAAGATCCCGATCGTGGTATTCGACGTCAGCACTCCGGGCAACATCAGATCCGTTCTGGAGGGCCAGCGCATAGGTACGCTGGTCGGGTGACCGACGACATCCTCCTCGAGGCCATCGACAAGATGGACAAGGCCGTCGAGCACGCTCAGGCCCAGTTCACGACGGTGCGCACCGGCCGAGCCACCCCGGCCCTGGTCGAGAAGCTGATGGTGAACTACTACGGGGCCGACTGCCCGTTGCAACAGTTGGCGGGCTTCCAGGTGCCCGAAGCCCGGGTTCTGGTCATCAAACCCCACGATCGTGGTTCCCTCGGAGCCATCGAGAAGGCCATTCGCGACAGTGACCTCGGCATGTCGCCGTCGAACGACGGCGTCGTCATTCGCCTCAACTTCCCGATGCTCACCGAGGAACGACGGCGCGATTACGTCAAATTGGTGAAGAATATGGCCGAGGACGGCCGAGTGGCCGTTCGCAACGTACGTCGCGACGCGCGCAAGCAACTCGAGACGTCCGAGAAGGCCGGCGAGATCTCGGCCGACGAACTGGAACGCGCCGAGAAGGAATTGGACAAGATCACCCACGATCATGTCGAGCACATCGACAAGGCCGTGCAACGCAAGGAACAGGAACTTCTGGAAGTCTGACCAGACCGAAGGGGAGACAATCATGAGCGATGACATGTGGCGCCGAGGATCCGGGAACGGATCGAACGACGACGAATTCGACGACTTCGGTGAGTTGCGTTTCTCCGACGAGGAGACCGAGGACGAGGCTCCGTTGAGCTTCGGATCCGACGACACCGGTCCGTTGCCCCATTGGACCGAGTCGGCACCCGCGGATCGAGCCCCTCTGTTCGCCGACGAGCGTTCTGGTGGCACCTCGCGACCCACCTCGCGTGAGATCGACGACGACGACGTCGACATCTGGGGCTCCTACTCGGGCTCGGCTCCTCGCCCCGTTCCCGACGATCCGTCCGGCCCGGCTCCGCGGGCAACCGATCCCAGCGGTGGCCGTCCGCGCGTGCGCCTGGGCGAGTCCACCGGCGGAACCCGCCGAGATTCGAGCACGGGGGCGACCCGACGTCCCGACGATGCCACCACCGGGTCAGCTACTCGACCGATCCCCGCGGCCGCGGAGGCCGGCGACGCGGGTCGTGGTGGGCGGATCTCCATCGGCGACGATCCGCAAAGTCGTACCGGCAGTGGGGCTCGTCCCCGCCCCGAGGGTCGTCCCCGTCCCGAGAGTCGTCCCCGTCCGGCCCGTGCCCCACGTCCGACCGGTGGTGTCGGCGGACGCGACATGCCCACGGCCATCGCCGTCGGGTTGTTGATGTTGGCGGCCTTCGTGGCCGCGTTGCTCTGGAAGCCGGTCGCGGTGTTGGCGATCGTGGTGTTGGTGTGCGGACTGGCCGCGGTCGAGTTCTTCGAGAAGATCGTCGAGCGTCGCTATCGCCCGGCCACCATCGTCGGGATCGTCACCTGTATCGCCGCTCCATTGGCCGCCTACTGGGTCGGTGACGGCGCGTTGCCGTTGGTGTTCACGTTCGCGTTCATGGCCTCGGCCGTCACCTACATCGGTGCCGAGAACGTGCAGGCGAATCCGATGCCGAACGTGGCCATCACCACTCTCGGGGTCACCTGGATCGGTTTGCTCGGTGCGTACGGAGCATTACTGGCGGGCGTCTCGAACACTCCCGGTCTCTCGCACGTCGGGACCGACACCTTGTTCATCGTCGCCGTCGGAGTGATCGCGAACGATGTCGGCGCGTTGTTCGTTGGTTCAGCGGCGGGTAACACCCCTCTGCATTCTTGGATCAGCCCGAACAAGACCGTCGAAGGTTTGCTCGGAGGTTCGGTGGCCACCTTGGTGGTGATGTGGATCGTCAGCCTGCAGAGCGACACCTGGAACGACATCGGCGAGGTGGTTTTGCTGGCCATCGTCGTGGCGATCCTGGCGCCCTTGGGCGACATGGTCGAGAGCATGTTCAAGCGCAACCTCGAGATCAAGGACTTCGGCACGGTCATTCGTGGCCATGGTGGAGTCCTCGACCGGTTCGACGGATTCCTGTTCGCCCTACCCGCGTCGTACTACCTCTTGATGGTGCTTCAGCCGTACATGTCGTGACGGACGGTCGATGATGGGTTCGCCCACCACCGTTCGTGTGGCCATCGCCGGTTCGACCGGTTCGATCGGTACCCAGACCCTCGACGTCGTGCGCGCCGAGAACGCGCGTCCCGATCGTGACGTCGAGTACGTCGTGACGGCCCTCGGAGTGGGTTCATCCATCGATGCTCTCATCGCTCAGGCCCGCGAGTTCCGCGTGGGAGTGGTGGCCGTGGCCGACTCGTCCCGAGTGGCCGAGGTGCGCGACGCCTTGCCCGGCGTTCGCGTGGAACCCACCATGTCGGACCTCGTCGCGCATGCCGACGTGGTGGTGAACGCCGTGGTCGGATTCGCCGGTCTCGACGTCACCTTGGCGACGCTGGCCGCGGGCAAACGGTTGGCGTTGGCCAACAAAGAGTCACTCATCGCGGCCGGGCCGGTGGTGCGACCTCTCCGATCGACGCCCGGAGCCGAGATCGTCCCGGTCGACAGCGAGCATTGCGCGGTGCACCAATGCTTGCGATCCACCGTTCGTGGGGGCGTCGAGGTGTCCCGCATCGTGCTGACCGCCAGTGGCGGGCCGTTCCGTGGTCGCACGACCGACGATCTGCGGTCCGTCACGGTGAACGAGGCGCTGGCCCACCCGACGTGGAGCATGGGACCCAAGATCACCATCGACTCGTCCACGTTGATGAACAAGGGCCTCGAGGTCATCGAGGCCCACGAATTGTTCGGCGTCCCGTACGACCACATCGAGGTGG
Source organism: Acidimicrobiales bacterium (assembly GCA_030833305.1). GTDB lineage: Bacteria > Actinomycetota > Acidimicrobiia > Acidimicrobiales > Ilumatobacteraceae > Casp-actino8. The sequence goes on from JAURHL010000016.1 coordinate 15,827, forward strand.
TGGTGCACCCCCAGAGCATCGTTCACTCCATGGTCGAATTCACCGACGGCTGCACGATGGCCCAGTTGAGCCTGCCCGACATGCGATTGCCGATCGGATACGCCCTCGCGCATCCGAACCGCATCGCGTCGCCCTTCGGGCGCATCGACTGGGAGAAATTGCAACGACTCGACTTCGCCTCGCCGGATCGGCGCACGTTCCGTTGCCTCGACCTGGCGTACGAGGCCGGGCGCGTTGGCGGAACGGCACCCGCGTTCATGTCGGCGGCCAACGAGGTCGCGGTCGAACGTTTTCTCGAGGGTGGTTTGCGCTGGACCCAGATCGCCGAGACGGTCGAGGAGGCCCTGCAACACCATCGAACCCCGGCGGGTGATCTGACGGCGGCCGACATCATCGAGGCCGACGGGCGCGGACGAGATGCCGCCCGTAGAGTTCTGTCGCGATGACCCTGTACCGATCGTTCCGCGACGAGATGATGGCCGGCGGGGCCGTGGGCGAGACCCCGGTCGACCAAGGCCCCAAGCGCTCGGTCGCGCTCACGTCCGGGCTGGTCATCCTGGCGTTGCTGGTCTGGCTTGGTGTCACGAACGTCTGGAGCCTGGTGCTGGTGGTCGGGCTGCTCGTCTCGGTTTTCTTGCACGAGGTCGGCCACTTCGTCACCGCCGGCTGGGCCGGCATGAAGCGGACCCAGTTCTTCATGGGATTCGGACCCAAGCTCTGGAGCATGACTCGCAACGGTGTCGAGTACGGCGTGCGCGCCTTGCCGTTGGGCGCGTTCGTGCGCATCGTCGGAATGAACAACCTCGATCCCGTCGAACCCGGTGACGAGGCGGTGTCGTATTCGAGCAAGCCCTACCGCTGGCGTCTGCTCGTCATCACCGCCGGGTCGATGATGCACATGATCATCGCGATCGTGATCATGATGTTCGTGTACACGACGGGTGGTCGTTACCAGGAAACCAACGAGGTCAAGGTGTTCGCCATCACCGAGGGCTCGCCGGCCGAACGAGCGGGCATCGAGCTCGGCGACCGCATCTCGACCATCGGTGGACGTTCGATCGACAGCGTCGGTGAACTGAGCGAGACCATCGGTGCGATCGGCGCCGGTGAACGAGTCACGGTCGAGTTCGTTCGCGACGGCATGACCGCGGCGGTCGACGTCACCCTCATCGAACGTCCGTCGGAGCCCGGATCGGGTCTCGGGTATCTCGGTGTGGGCACCGACAATTGGGATCGTTCCGAGTTGGGGATCGTCGACGGCTTTTCGCACGTCATGGGCGATCTCTGGACCGGGATGGGGCGCACGTTCTCGGGCATCGGCACGGTGGTGAACCCGGCGAATCAGTGGGAGCAGCTCACGAACTCCGAGGCCGACCCGTCCAAGCGACCCACCACCGTGGTCGGTGTCACCAAGGTCGCCGGTGAGATCGGTGACCGCGACGGTTTCTACGGTGTGATGGAGGTGCTGGCCTCCATCAACGTGTTCGTGGGTCTGTTCAATCTTCTGCCTCTCTTGCCCTTCGACGGCGGACACGCCGCCATCGCCACGTACGAGCGAGTCCGTAGTCGTCGAGGTCGTGAGTATCGGGCCGACGTCGAGAAGATGTGGCCGGCCACCGTGGTGGTGGTGACACTTCTCATGTTCCTCACCTTCACCGGTCTCTACCTCGATCTCACACGACCGTTCTGATTGTTGGCAGACTGACGGTCATGCAGCACGCGTCGATCACCTCCCGTCGACCGACCCGACAGATCCATGTCGGCAAGGTGGCCGTGGGTGGCGACGCACCGATCACGGTGCAGTCGATGACCATCACCAAGACCGCCGACGTCGAGGGAACGCTGCAGCAGATCTACGCGTTGGCCGCCGCGGGCTGCGACATCGTTCGCTGCACCTGCAACGAGATCGAGGCCGCCGAGGGACTGGCGCGCATCGTCCCGCGGTCACCCATCCCGGTGATCGCCGACATCCATCATCAATACAAGATGGCGCTGGCCGCGATGGAAGCCGGGGTGCACGGCCTGCGCCTGAACCCGGGCAACATCCGCAAACCCGAGCACATCAAGGCCGTGGCCAGCGAGGCTCGTGACCGCGGTATCCCCATTCGTATCGGGGTGAACGGTGGCTCGCTCGATCCCGAGTTGTACGACAAGTACGGCGGCAAGGTGACTCCTGAAGCGATGGTCGAGTCGGCGATGCGCGAGATCGCCTACTTCCAAGAGGTCGACTTCGATCTGATCAAGATCAGCGTCAAGGCGTCCAACGTCCCTCTCATGGTGGAGGCGTATCGGCAACTGAGTGAGGCCACCGATCATCCGCTCCACCTCGGAGTCACCGAGGCCGGTCCGTTGCCCGGGGGACTGCTGAAGGCCACGGCCGGAATCGCGACGCTTCTCATGGAGGGCATCGGCGACACCATTCGTTACAGCCTCACGGCCGACCCGGTGGAAGAGGCCCGTGCCGGTCGGCAACTGCTGGAGGCCCTCGGATTGCGCGAGCGCAAGAACGTGGACCTCATCGCCTGCCCGTCGTGCGGGCGGGCCGAGATCGACGTCATCGACGTGGCGAACCGCGCCATGGCCGCGTTCGGAGAGCGTCAGATTCCGCTGCAGGTGGCGGTGATGGGTTGCGTGGTGAACGGTCCCGGCGAGGCTCGCGACGCCGACATCGGTATCGCCGCGGGCAACAAGCGCGGGCACCTGTTCGTGAAGGGTCGCAACGTCGCCGTGGTTCCCGAGTCCGAGATGGTCGAGGCCCTGGTGGAATGGGCCGAATTCATCCATGAACACGGGGTCGAGGCGGCCATCGCGCGCGTCGACACGGCCAAGGCCGAACGCGAAGCGGCCAAGGATCGTTCCGCGCTGTTGGCCGAGAAGGGCGAGGACGTCAACAACGCCAACGAACGCATCGTCGAGATTCGCAAGAAGTCCTGATCGGTGCGACGCCGATGACTCAATCCCGAGGGTCGGTCCATTCGGTGACGCGGAACAAGGTGGCTTTGCCCCGCACGGTCAGTTCCTGGCCCGGGGCGAGATAGGCGACTTCACCGCGCTGCAACACGTCGGTCGACCCCACGCCGCACAAAGTGAGCTCCCGCGTGCGCGCTCGGAGCGTTTCGGTCCCGTCGATCTGGTGGACCCACAGAACGAAAGGTGCCCGCGGAGTGACGTAGCGCCACAAACGACCGGCCGCGGTGCGCGCGACGGGCGTGGCGCGCACAACGGGGTCGGCGAGTGGTTCGGGAACCACGGTGGCCAGCAACTCGTTCACGTCGACGTGCTTGTTGGTGAGACCGCACCGCACGACGTTGTCGCTCGAACCCATCACCTCGACCCCGGTACCTCGAAGGTAGGCGTGAAGATTCCCCGAGCCCAGATAGAGCGCCTCCCCGGGCGTCAGCGTCACGTGGTTCATCAACAGCGCGACGATGACCGCCGGGTCGTCGGGGTACGAGTGGGCCAGTCGAACCGCCCACCGCGCACTGGGCGAATCGTGATCACGGCACGAGTCGATGATCTCGTTCTGGAGAACCCGGATCTCTTCGGTTCCAGCGAACAAGTAGCGAAGCGCATGATCGAGGTCGTGATCGGCGATCAAACGGGCCAGATGCGAGGCGCTGCCACCGATCGAATGCAACAAACGCACCGAATCCACCTCGCGACGAAAGCCGCACAAGGCCTCGAAGGGTTCCAGGGCGCAGATGAGTTCGGGCTTGGCGAAGGGGTCGCGGTAGATGCGCCGACTGTTGCCGATGGGGATGTCGAGACGATTCTCGCGGGCGTATCCGACGCGAGCTTGTTCCTCCGACGGGTGGCTCTGCAACGACAACGGCTCGGCGGCGGCGAGGATCTTCAGCAGGAAGGGGAGTTCTCCCGACACCGAGGTGAGGGGTGAGAACAATCCTCCGGTGTCGTCGGTGAGTGCTGGTGCGGATTCGCGTTGCCCGTGCTCGTTCAATTCGATGACCTTGGCGGGCCCTCCGAGGTGCGTACCGAACCACAACTCGGCCCACGGGCGACCATCCGGGTCGAGTCCGAGCAACGAGGGGATGGACGAGGGGTCACCCCACGAGTAGTGCTGCACGACGCCGCGGACGAGTTTCATGGCCGACCGACCACCGTCACTACCGTCGCGGGTTCGGGCCGCATTCGGCCACCAGTTCGTCGATGGCCGAGGTGACGGCGATGTTGCGACGTTCGTTGGTGGCACGATCGCGCACCTCGATCACTCCGTCAGCCAGTCCCTTGCCCACGATCACGATGGTGGGCACACCGATGAGTTCGGCGTCTTTGAACTTCACGCCCGGAGACACGGTGGTGCGGTCGTCGAGCAACACCCGGACACCGCGAGCCTCGAGTTCGGCGGCCAGACGTTCAGCCTCAGCGGCGATCTCGTCACCGCCCTTGCTGGCGATCACCATGTGCACGTCGGCCGGCGCCACCTCGCGGGGCCAGCAGAGCCCCATGTCGTCGGCCGTTGCTTCGGCGATGGCGGCCACGGCGCGTGACACCCCGATGCCGTAACTGCCCATGGTGAC
>JAURHL010000170.1 GCA_030833305.1 Acidimicrobiales bacterium
CGGGGTGAAGGTGGCTGGGGCGGAGATCGCGGTCCGTCGGGCCCGCAGAACGAGCCGCCGGCAAAGGCCCCCGATCACGAGGTGTCGCTCACCACGTCGCCCGATCAGGCCTTCGTCTATCGCCTGTCGGGAGACCGCAATCCGTTGCACACCGACCCGTCGTTCGCCGCGCTCGGCGGGTTCGACCGTCCGATCCTGCACGGATTGTGCACCTACGGCTTCACGGGTCGCATGTTGCTGAAGGCTCTTTGCGACAACGACGTCACCAAGTTCCACCACATCGAGGGTCGGTTCTCGTCGCCGGTTCTTCCCGGTGACGAACTGACCGTGCGCATCTGGAAGACGAACGCCGGCGAAGCCGTGTTCACCACCTCGGTGGGAGACCGGGTGGTCATCGACCAGGGTCTCGTTCGCTACTCCTGATCAGAACAGGCGCAGATCGTCGGGGCGTCGCCCCCGAAGGTCGTCGTAGTCCACTTCCACGCAGGCGATCGACCGCTGTTCGGCGATCACCTTGGCCTGAGGCTTGATCGACTGTGCCACGAACACGCCCCGCAATCCGACGAGGTTGGCGTCGGCGCGCAGAACCTCGAGATACCGGGCCAACTGTTCGACGCCGTCGATCTCGCCCCGACGTTTGATCTCGACGGCGACGTAGTTGCCGTCGGGGTCGATGCACATCAGGTCCACCGGTCCGATGGCGGTGGGCCATTCGCGACGCACGAGGGTGAGGCCGGGTTGAACGGATTCGGGCAACGCCGCCAACAGTTCCTGCAGGTGGGCCTCGACGCCGTCCTTTTGCAGTCCCGGATCCTCGCCGAATTCGTGGTTCGTCTCGACGTGGATCTCGTGAAAGGTGATGGTGAGGGTCTCTCCCTTGGGGTTCGTGACCACCCACTGTTCGTCGGTCTCGACGATGGTGTTGGGTGCGTTCATCCAATTGAGCGGCTTGTACGCACCGCCGTCACTGTGGATCGCCACGCACCCGTCGGCCTTCACCATCACCAAACGAACGGCCTCGGGCAGGTGCGCGTCGAGGCGTCCTTCGTACTTCACGCTGCAACGGGCGACCACGAGACGCATAACCCGCCAATCTTTACCGAGTCACGTGCTCCCGCATGCGCTTTTGGATCAGATCGCGTCGAGCCTGCAGTTCCTTGTAGGTCATGCGGTCGACGTCGGCTTCCAAGCCGAGGCTGGCCTTCACGCTCGACATGTCGAACTGCACGGCGTTGGGATCGACGCCCAACTCGCGTCCGAGACGCTCGCCGTGTCGTTGGGCGAACGTCATCGAGATGTTGGCCACTTCGGCCAAGATGTCGAGTTCGGGCGCCAAACGCGAGATCGCGCCGTCGAGGAACACCATGTTCTTCACGTACAACATCAGTTCCTTGGGAAGTCGAGCGCCGTAGCCGAGGAGCGCCTTCACGACCCGCTGCACCTCGGCCACCATTTGCTCGCCCGTGAGCGTGGTGGGGTCGATCGTGGCTTGGTCGAGGCGCAGGTCGCGAATGACGGCGGCCAGGTCGGTGTCGCGGGGGAGCGCACCAAGGTCGCGCAAGGCGGCCATCTGGCCCATGAGGTCGTTGGTGGTGGCGCTCAGCATGAGGCGTAGGAACGCCAATCGGCGTTCGTTGCTGAGTCGGGCCACGATGCCGAAGTCGAGCAGGGCGGTTCGTCCGTCGGGGAGAACGAAGAGGTTGCCGCCGTGCAGGTCGCCGTGGAAGATGCCGTGGATCATGGCGCCTTCCATGAACGCGATCATCCCGGTGCGGATGACACCCTCGGTGTCGATGCCGGCATCCTTCATCCCCGCCACGTCGTCGAAATTGAAACCGGAGACTCGCTCCATCACCAGCACGCGACGAGTGACCAAACGCGGATGAGGTCGGGGCACGACGTAGCCGTCCTGGTTCAGGTCGCGCAGCATCGCGGCCACGTCGAGCATGTTGGCGGCCTCGAGGCGGAAGTCGAGTTCCTCGACGATGGTCTCGGCGAACAGTTCGACCAGTGCCGGAGGATTGGCGAGGGCGGCGATGGGAATGCGTCCGACCAAGTGTGGTGCGATCCACGCCATGACGGTGAGATCCTTGCGCACGAGGTGGGCCACGTTGGGACGCTGCACCTTCACCACCACGTCCTCACCCGTGCGCAGTCGCGCCGCGTGAACCTGGGCGATGGATGCGGCGGCCAGAGCCTTCTCGTCGAACCACTCGAACACGTCCTCCAACCGGGCTCCGAGGTCCTGTTCGACGGTGACGCGCACGGTGGAGAACGGCTCGGCGGGGACCTGATCACGACACAGTTTGAATTGCTCGACGAGTTCGGCGGGGAAGAGTCCCTCACCGCTGGAGATGATCTGCCCCAACTTGATGTAGGTCGGGCCCAGGGTCTCCACGGCGCGACGCAGACGGCGCGACACGTCGGCTCGGCTGTCGGCGGGATCGGCGTAGCGACCGCGCTTCTTCTTGACGAACCACGGAGCGATCGCGCCGCCGATCTGGCGCGCCACCGTGATCACGCGAGCCCCCGGAGGAAGTCGTCGTGGAGTGGTCAGCGCGGGCACCTCGGCCCGAGCGGCGGACCGCAGTCCGTCCACCAGGGGCATCCAGCCGATCTCGGAACGATCGAGGTGCCACGGAGCATTCTCGGTGAAAGCACCCCACTCGCGATCGTCGGGGACTTGGGAGGAGGTCACCGGACGAGTCTGCCCCAGCGGGGATCCGAATTCATCTCGGACCGGGGGTGGCGGTGTGACACAACACCCCGACTATCGTTCGGATCGCACCGCGGGGCCGGTGCGCGAGTTGTCTCGGACGAATCGTTGGGGGTGGGTCATGGTGCCGGAACGCTGGATCACGGATTGGGAGCCGAGTGCGAAGTTGCCGGTGTACACCCGTGCGAACGCGGGAGAGGTGCTTCCCGATCCCTGCAGTCCGCTGTGTTGGACGGTGGTATGGGAACCGGGTGTCATCATGGGTTGGCGTGACAGTCAACTCAGTGCCGGAACGATGGACGATCACGAGCTGCATCCCACGCGACCCGAAGTGATCGGCCATTTCGGGGGCTACCTGTTCATCAACGGATCGACAGCCCGGCTCTTCGGGGCACGAGGTCCCGGTCTGTCACCCGAGATGATCGACGCGACCTACTTCGGGACCCACCCCGACGTTCCCGCGTACGTGGCCGAGCCGTGGCACGACAGCCCGTCGAACACCGCCAAGTTGGGCGAGTGGATGATGCGGGCCATGACCACCGAGAGCCTCGAGCATCTGCTGGTCGATCGGGCCGATGCCAACGCCGTGCGCGACGCGAGACCGGACTTGTCCGAACTCGACGAAGCCGCTCTCGTCGCGCGCATGCGTTCGTTCACCGCGTTGTTGCGACGGATGTTCGAGCACCACCTCGACACCACGGCGGGAACGTCGATCGGGTTGGGGGCGCTGGGCGCCATCGCGGCCGCCCTCGGCGACCCCTCCTTGATGCTGACGTTGATGACGAGTATCGGCGACGTCGACTCGGCGGCACCGAGTCGGGCCATGTGGGAGATGTCGCGACTGCCCGTGGATTCCTCGGAATATCGGGCGAAGTTCACCGCGTTCATTCGCGACTTCGGCAGTCGGGGGCCGAACGAGTGGGACATTCGCTCGGACACCTGGGAGACCAAGCCCGAACTGGCCACCGTTCTGATCGACGCGATGCGCGGGGCGCCCGACTCGGAGAATCCGGTCGGCCGAGACGGGAAGAACACGGCGTTGCGCGAGGCCGCCGAGGCCCGGGTACGTTCGGCATTGGCGGGACAACCCGAGGTGTTGGCCCAGTTCGACATGGGTCTGCGGTCGGCGCACCTCTATCTCTCGGGACGCGAACGCGCCAAGACCAACATCATCAAGGTGGTGCACGAGGTGCGCATGGCGGCCTTCGCCCTCGCGGTTCGCACGGGTTACACGAAGTCACAGATATGCATGTTGTTGGCCGACGAACTCGATGCCTTCGTCGATCGACCCGATGAATTCCGGGCGCGTTTGGCCCAACGCGAGCGGCAGTACCTGGAGCTCTTCGAACTCGAACCCCCGTTCATCATCAACGGAGTCGTGCCCCCGTTGACATCGTGGGCTCGCAAGGGCGAGTCACGAGCCACGACCGTGGTGGCTGGCGAGGTGCTGTCCGGGATGCCCGGTGCTCCCGGGACGTACACGGGCACGGCCCGGGTGATCCTGGATCCGGCCGATCCGTTGGCTCTCGAGCCGGGAGAGGTGTTGGTCGCCCCGTTCACCGACCCGGCGTGGACTCCCTTGTT
>JAURHL010000171.1 GCA_030833305.1 Acidimicrobiales bacterium
CGACTTCATCGACGTGGCCCGCACCGACGCCCCCGACGGGGCGACCTTCGAACGTGGGGACGCCCGGGAGCTGACGTCGGCGACCAATCTGCACGGTTCCTTCGACGCGGCGATCTGCTTGTGCCAAGGCGCCTTCGGCATGCACGTCGACGACCGACAGGACCACGACGTGATCGCGGGGATCGCGGCGTGTCTTCGTCCGGGGGGTCGACTCGCCCTGACCGCCTTCAACGCGTTCTTCGTGGTGAAACACCACGTGGAGGCCACTTTCGACCCGGCGACCGGGGTGTCGGTGGAGAACACCGTGGTACGAAATTCGTCCGGTGAGGGCAAGGACGTGCGGCTCTGGACGGGCTGTTACACCCCCCGTGAGCTGCGGCTGTTGTTGGCCGCCCAGGGCCTGACGGTGGAGCGGATCTCCTCGGTCGAGCCGGGGGCCTACGGCGACACCGAACCCTCGGTCGACAGCCCGGAGTTCTTGGTCGTGGCGCGGCGGTTCTGAGTAGGCCGTCGGCCGGTCCGGCCCGGGGGAATCGTCGGAAGCGGCTGGTAACTTTGCGGGGTTCGTCGGGTTCGGCCCGACGGCACGTCCCTGTCCCTCTAGTTCACATCCGAAAGCGATCAGTCCCTTGTCCGACACCTTGACCCCCGACGGCGGGTTCCTCCATGGGAACCTTCGATGCCGAGGGCAACTACACCCCCCGCAAGATCACCGAGAACGACCTGGCGGGCACATTCGCCGATGCCATCGAGGGCACGATGACCAAACTCGCCGACGGCGAGGTCGTGCGTGGCACCGTGGTCAAGATCGACAAGGACGAGGTTCTCGTCGACATCGGATACAAGAGCGAGGGAGTCATCCCCGGTCGCGAGTTGAGCATCCGCAACGACGTCGACCCCAGTGAGATCGTCAAGTTGGGCGAGGAAGTCGAAGCCCTGGTCCTCACGATGGAGGACAAGGAGGGTCGTCTGATCCTGTCCAAGAAGCGCGCGCAGTACGAGCGCGCGTGGGGCAACATCGAGAAGAAGAAGGAAGCCGACGAAATGGTGGAAGGCCTCGTCATCGAGGTCGTCAAGGGTGGCCTCATCGTCGACATCGGCCTGCGCGGATTTCTTCCGGCTTCGTTGGTCGAGTTGCGCCGCGTTCGTGATCTGCAGCCTTACGTGGGCAAGGTCCTTCAGGCCAAGATCATCGAACTCGACAAGAACCGGAACAACGTCGTCCTCTCTCGTCGTTCGTACCTCGAAGAGACCCAGAAGGAGGCCCGCGACGGTTTCCTCACGAACCTCAAGGTCGGCGACGTCCGCGACGGTGTGGTGTCCAGCGTGGTGGCCTTCGGCGCCTTCGTTGATCTCGGAGGCATGGACGGGCTCATCCACGTCAGCGAACTCTCCTGGAACCACGTCGATCATCCGGGCACTGAGGTCAAGATCGGAGACCCTGTCACGGTCAAGGTGCTCGACATCGACTACGAGCGCGAGCGCATCAGCCTGTCGCGCAAGCAGACCCAGAAGGACCCCTGGGAAGTTTTCGCTTCCGGACACGAAGTCGGTCAGTTGGTGTACGGCCGCGTCACCAAGCTGGTTCCGTTCGGCGGTTTCGTCCAGGTCGGCGAAGGCATCGAGGGACTGGTGCACATCAGCGAGATGAGCACCCAGCACGTCGAGTCGCCCGAGCAGGTCGTGGCGCCCGGGGAAGAGTTGTGGGTCAAGATCATCGACCTGGACCTCGCCCGCCGTCGAATCAGCCTCTCGATCAAACAGGCCGCCGAGGGTGGCGAATTGGCCGAGGAGTACCGCAAGCATTTCGAGGTCGACGAGCACGGCAATTGGACCGCGGGCGCCGATGACGCGTCACGGGAAGCCACGTGGGCCGAGTACTACGGCGAGGGCGGCGAAGGTGCCCCCGAAGCCGCACCGGAAGCCTGACCAGAGTTCGCACGCTCAGTCGTCGCTGATGCGTACGACGCCCATACGGATCGCCTTGATCACGGCCTCGGTTCGATCGCGCGCATCGAGTTTGGCGTAGATCGACGCGAGGTGGTTCTTCACGGTCTTTTGGCTGATGAACAAGCGTTCGGCCACCTCGGGCGTCGAACAACCGGTGGCCACCACGCGCAACACCTCCAACTCGCGTTCGGAGAGGTCATGGTCGAGAGTCTCCTCGACGACTTTCAGCATCGCCTCGGCCACCGGCGGGGACAGCGTGATGTCGCCCCCGAGAATCTGTCGCATCAACGTCACCACCTGGTCGATGGAGGAAGATTTGTCGATGTAGCCGACCGCCCCGGCGTTGATCGCCTCCCGGATGGTCCGGCCGTCGGTGTGCATAGACAACACCAGGATGCGGCGCCGAGCATCGGCGCGCATGATAGAACGAGTGGCCGAGATTCCGTCGCCGCCGGGCATCGAGACATCCATCAGAACAAGATCGGGTCGATGTTGGAGCGCCAACGCGACCGCGGTCGGTCCGTCACCGGCCTCGGCGACGATCTCGAAGCCGGAGGCCTCGAGATTCCGACGGAGCGCCTCGCGAAGTAACTGATGGTCGTCGACCAGAAGGATGCGTTCGCTCACGGTGCGCTCTGAAGTTCGATGGGCAGCGTGATCGTGACCAGTGTGCCGCGCGCACCCGGTGCGATGTCGAGTGAGGCTCCGATCCATTCGGCGCGTTCGCGCATGCCCGATAATCCGTGGCCGATCTTTTCGTGATCGAATCCCCGTCCGTCGTCGGAAACCCGGATGACGAGGGTTCCCTCTTTGTCCTCGATCTCCACGAGGATGTTCCGGGCTCCGGAATGTCGTTCGGCGTTGAGGAGGGCCTCGCGAATCATGAGATGAAGTTCGGCGGCGGAGCCATCGGAGCGCAGAATATCGAGGGTCGACGACGCGTCGAGGTCGTGTCGGAGGGTCACCGGGATACCCGAACGGCGCGACGTGCTTTCGATCAAGGTCTCGATGGACGCACGATCGACGGTCTGACCATCGCGGTCGCTGCGCAGGTCGTCCAACAACTCCCGCAGCTCGGTGACTGTCTCGCCGAGATGCGTGCGCACACGGGCGATGGCGGCGCGCTCGACGTCGCTGAGTCCTCGCGCGATGTCATCCAATTCGAACCCGATCGCCGCGAGCGAACCCGAGACCCGGTCGTGCAACTCGCGAGCCACGCGCGAGCGCTCGTCGTGGGCCACTCGGTCGGCGAGGCGGGAGAAGATCCGGGCATTGTCGAGAGCCAATGCGAGGGCGTCGGCGACCCCGACGATCGCCTCGGTCTCGGCGACCGCGGGTCGGTGACCGCCCGACCACTCGCCGGCGAGGAAACCAAGTACGTCGCCACGCGCGCGCAGAACCTGATACACCCCATGATCGGCCTCGGACCACAATTGCTCTCCGGTCAGGATGAGGGGACGGTCACTCTCGACACACCGCAAGACGGGAGAGTCGATGGCCAACACGGCGACCTCGACCACGGAATCCGGTCCGGCCACGAAGGTCCATCGATTGTCGGAGCGGTCGTACAGGGCCACGATGATGGTGTCGGCCCTGACGACACGTCGCGCCTGCTCGACGCCGCGTTGGATGACCTCGTCGACATCGAGGCTGGACGAGAGGGTGACCGCCATTTTCTGCAGGGCGAGAAGAAGTTCGTTGGCCCGGGCCAGATGATCGATCTGGGCCACGGGGTCGTCGGAACGAACGGCTCGACGTCGTTCGACGAGGGGCCACGACATTTCGCCGGTCGCATCCTGCACCGGGATGGGACGCAAGGCGGGGTGGTTCGGGGACCGGCGACGACGGCGATCGGGCACAGGGGCAGAGTACCGGTCATGCTTCGGCGTAGCGTGTCGCCATGATCTTGGTCGGTCTCACCGGAGGTATCGGCTCGGGTAAGTCCACGGTGTCAGCTCGACTCGCCGCGCGTGGTGCCGTGATCCTGGACGCCGACGCCATCACCCGCGAGGTTCAGCTGCCGGGCTCGCCGGTTCTGGTCGAGCTCGCGGAACGATTCGGTCCCGAGGTGATCGCGGCTGACGGCTCGCTCGAACGGCAGGCCTTGGCCGACATCGTTTTCACGGATCCCGAGGCGTTGAAGGCCTTGAACGCGATCGTTCATCCGGCCGTCGGTCGTGAGATGAACCGACGCATGATCGAACAACGCACGACCACGAACGTCGTGATCCTCGACATCCCGTTGCTCACCGAGAACCCCCGAGAGGGCTTGCAGGGGCGCATCGTGGTCGACGTGCCGGTGGAGACCCAGGTCGAGCGACTGGTGAAGCACCGGGGATTCGATGAGGC
>JAURHL010000172.1 GCA_030833305.1 Acidimicrobiales bacterium
TGGTTCGTGGGGTCACCGGTCTCCTCGCCGTATTCGGCGCCGGCCAATCCGTTGCCGCCGGCGCAGTATTTCCCCGGTCAGTTGTCGATTCCCGAGATCAAGGTGAACACCAAGGTGCGCGAGCACGTGGCCTTCGTCGACAAGGACCCCTCGCACTTGATCGAATCCCGCACCCCGAATCAGCCCGGCAACGTGGCGATCTTCGGCCACCGCACGTCGCACGGCAAGGAGTTCCGCAATCTCGACAAGCTGAAGGTGGGCTCCCTCATGTATCTCACCGTCGACGGCAAGATCTACACGTACCAGACGACCTCGATCGACATTCGAACCCCGACGGATCCGATGTTGTACGCGACGTCGTCGAACGAACAGACGATCTCGTTGGTGGCCTGTCATCCGCCCGGCAGCGTGAAGTTCCGTATCGTGGTCCACGCCGACCTGGTGGCCACGAACGAACTGTGATCGTTTCGCCTGACCGAGAGAGATCAGTCGATCGGCAGAAGTCCGATGTTGTCGTAGGCACGTTGGAGCGTTCGCGAAGCGACGGCGCGGGCCTTGTCGGCACCGACCCGTAGTAGGCGTGACAACTCGGCGCGGTCGCCCATGAGTTCGCGGTAGCGGTGCTGGATCGGCGTGAGTACTTCGATGACCGCTTCACCGGCGTCGTTCTTCAACGGACCGTATTGCGAGTAGTTCGCGGCGACGTCGACGGGAGAACGTCCCGTGCAGGCCGCCAAGATCTCCACCAGATTCGAGACCCCGGGTTTGCTCGCACGATCGAAGCGCACCTCGCCGTCGGAGTCGGTGACCGCGCGCTTGAACTTCTTCATGATCGCGGCGGGCTCGTCGAGCAGATACACGATGCCGGCGTCAGAACTGGAGGACTTCGACATCTTGGCGGAGGGCTCCTGCAGGTCGGTGACTTTGGCTCCGGCCTTGGGTGTGACGACCTTGGGGACCACGAAGGTGTCGCCGAAGCGGGAGTTGAAGCGCATGGCGATGTCGCGCGTGATCTCGACGTGCTGGCGCTGGTCCTCTCCCACGGGCACCTCGTCGGCGTCATAAAGAAGGATGTCGGCGGCTTGCAGGGCGGGGTAGGTGAAGAGACCCGCCGACACGAAGTCGGCTTCTCGTTTCGCGGCCTTGTCCTTGAATTGGGTCATCCGACTGAGTTCGCCGTAGGAGACGGTGCATTCCATCACCCAACCCAGTTGCGAATGTTCGGGAACGTGGCTTTGGACGAACACGGTGGCGACCTGCGGATCGAGTCCCACCGCGAACAGTGTCGCGGCGAGGTCCAACGTGCTCGGTCCGACGATGCCCGGGCGATCGGTGACGGTGAGGGCGTGAAGATCGACGATTCCATGAAAGGCATCACATTCGTGCTGCCCGCTGACCCAATTTCGAAGCGCGCCGAGGTAGTTGCCGAGATGGACGACGCCGGTGGGCTGGATACAAGACAGGACACGGGTCACGGGGTCAGGCTAACGGCGACGACCCCGCTGACGAGGGTGTCTTCGGTCGATAAGGGGGTCCGGAACCGGCCGCGCCGATTAGCCTCGGATGCATGGCCGTCGACGTTTCCACCCCTGTTTTCGAGGGGCCGTTCGACCTGCTGTTGCACCTGATCTTGAAAGAGCAGGTCGATATCCACGAGGTCAGCTTGTCGGTGATCGTGGACGCGTATCTGACCGAGTTGGCGGCCATGCAGTCGCTGGACCTCGAAGTGGCCACCGAGTTCTTGTTGATCGCCGCCACGTTGGTCGAGTTGAAGGCCCGTCGTTTGTTGCCGGGCCGCGAGGACGTCGACCTCGACGAGGAGTTGGCGTTGTGGGAAGAGCGGGATTTGTTGCTGTCCCGTTTGCTCGAGTGCAAGACGTTCAAGGATGTCGGTCAGGTCTTCGGTCGACTGGCCGATGCTGCCGATCGCACGTATGCCCGCCGGTGTGGTCCCGACGAGCGCTTCGCCGAGCTCATGCCCGATCTGTTGGAGGGCGTGAAGCCCAAACAGATGCACGCGGCTTTCGTGCGGGCCACCACCCCCAAAGTGGTGCCCAAAGTCGATCTGTTCCATGTGGGCGTCATCAAGGCGTCAGTGAGCGACGCGCTGGCCGAATTGGTCGACGAGTTGCCCCGGATTCGGCGCATCAGTTTCCGACGATTGACCGCCGACCTCGCGGACCGTATGGAGGTCATCGTGCGTTTCCTCGCGCTCCTCGAACTGTTCAAGCAGGGGTTCGTGGAGTTGGATCAGGGTGAGAAGTTCGGGGACATCGACATCGTGTGGATCGGTGAGGGTGAATCCATGGTGGTCGGATCCATCCCGATCGATGATTACGAAGGCTGAGAAGGAACATGACAGAGAACGATCAGACCACGAATCACCAGACGCGTGGTGGAGCCATCGACGCCGAACTGGTGCGTGCGCTCGAGGCCATCATCCTCGTGGCGACCGAACCGGTTCCGGTCGAGTTGTTGGGTCAGATCCTCGGGCATCCCGTCGAGGTCGTCGCCTCGCTGTGTGACTCCCTCGCCGCCGCGTACGACGAGGCCGGTCACGGATTCCAGTTGGTGCAAGTGGCCGGTGGATACCGATACCAGAGTCATCCCGACGTCGCCGCGTACGTCGAGCGGTACATCCTCGACGGTCAACGGGCCCGATTGTCGGGCGCGGCCCTGGAGACCCTGGCGATCATCGCCTACAAACAACCCATCTCGCGGGCCCAGGTGGCCGCGATCCGCGGCGTGGACCCCGATGGTGTGATGCGCACGTTGCAGGGTCGCGGCTACATCGACCAGATCGGACGCGATCCCGGGCCGGGTCAAGCCGTGATGTGGGGGACGACACCGGCATTTCTCGAGAAGTTGGGCATCAACTCCATCGCCGATCTCCCCGCGATCGCCGAGTTCGTGCCCGGCGCCGACGTGGTCGAAGCCCTCGAAGAGGGGTTGCGCATTCCTCCGGTGGTCGATGTCGTCAGTGCCGAACCGAAGCCGTCCGATCCCGAACTCTGACCCATGACCGAGCGTCGCCCCGAACCCCCGTTGTGGGAGCAACTGGCGGCCAAGTCCAAATTGTTGCCCCAGGGTGACCGTCTGCAGAAGGTGCTGGCCCGACACGGTTTCGGCTCTCGTCGCGTGTGCGAGGACCTGATCGCCGAGGGTCGGGTGAGAGTGAACGGTGTCGTGGCCGAGTTGGGTCGCCGCGTCGACGTCGACACCGACCGCATCGAAGTCGACGGCGCACCGGTGGGCGTGCGGCCCGGCCTCGTCCATTATCTGGTCAACAAGCCCACGGGTGTGGTGACGACGTCGAGTGACACCCACGGACGTCCGATCATCGTCGACTTGGTTCCCCCCGAGCCGCGCGTGTTCGCGGTGGGTCGTCTCGACGTGGACACCGAAGGTCTGATCTTGCTCACGAACGACGGTGATCTGGCCAACCTCGTGGCGCACCCGAGCCACGGGGTGGACAAGGAGTATCTGGTCGAGGTCGAAGGCGGTGAGGTGGCCGGCAATCGCCTGGCACGTTTGCGAGACGGCGTCGAGTTGGACGATGGAGTCACCGCTCCGGCCAAGGTGTCCCAACCCGAACCCGGGGTGTTGCGCATCACCATTCACGAGGGCCGTAATCGGCAGGTTCGGCGTATGTGTGAGGCCATCGGTCATCCGGTGCGTCGTCTCGTTCGCGTGCGCATCGGCCCCATCAGCGACCGAACCTTGCGTCCCGGGCAGTGGCGCGAGCTGACGTTGGACGAACTGCGCGCGCTAACCGAGGCGGTGGCCACCGAGGTTCGGAAGTACGATCGAGACCGATGAGCCAGATCTCGCCCGCCGATCCGCGACGAGCGAACGTGTTCGGACTCGGCCTCATCGGGGGTTCGATCTGTGTGGCTTTGCGGGATCGTGGTTGGGTCGTCAGCGGCGATGACGCCGACCCCTCGCGAGTGACCGAGGCCTTGTCCCGTGGAATCGTGGCCAAAGCCGGCGTCGATCGTGGTGCCGAAGTGACCTTCGTGGCGGTGCCCGTGATGGCCGTGGGCGACCAGGTGCGTCGGGCATTGAACGAGACGGACGGCTTCGTCACCGACGTGGGCAGCGTGAAATCCGCCGTGTGCGAGTCGATTCGGGACGCCCGGTTCATCGGTGGGCATCCGATGGCGGGCAGCGAACTGGAAGGTCTCGATGGTGCTGATCCCGATCTGTTCACCGGTGCGGTCTGGGTCCTGACA
>JAURHL010000173.1 GCA_030833305.1 Acidimicrobiales bacterium
ACCGTGTCCTGGATGAGAGCGTGAGTGCCGATGGCGATGTCGACTTTCCCGTCCGCCAAACCGGCGAGGATGTCGCGTCGTTTCTCGGCGGTCACACTGCTGGTGAGCAACTCGACGCGCACGTCGCGCTCACCGTCGAGAGTGTCCTCGTCGGGAACGCGCAAGCCTTCGAGGAGACGCCGGATGCCCGCCGCGTGTTGTTCCGCCAGAACCTCGGTGGGTGCCATCAGCGCCCCCTGATGACCGCCTTGGACGGCGACGAGCATGGCGGAGACCGCGACCAAGGTCTTGCCTGCACCCACGTCACCTTGCAGAAGGCGATGCATCGGAGTCGGAGACACGAGATCTGATTCGATTTCACCGAAGACGCGCCGCTGGGCCCCGGTCAATTCGTACGGCAACCCGGCGTGGAAGCGACGAACCAGCTCGCCGCCGATCACGTGCCGGATGCCCACGGAATCGCGCTCGAACGCGCGCTTGCGCATGACGAGCACCAGTTGCACCCGCAACAATTCGTCGAAAGCCAGTCGACGGCGCGCGGCCTCCTTGTGCGCGAACGTCTCCGGAGCGTGAATACCGACCAAGGCGTCACCACGACCCATCAACGAACAACGTTCGCGGATGCTCTCGGGCAACGGATCGCTGATTCCGCGGGGCTTGCATCGCGCCAACGTTTCGTCGACGGCGCGCAGGACGGTCCACGACGGCAGGTCCACTTTCTCGCTCTGCGGATACACCGCCACGATGCGTCGCGGACGTTCGTCGGGGTCGCCCAACACGTCGATGGTCGGGTTGGCCATCTGCTTGACTCCGTTGAACCGTCCGATGCGTCCGAACACCGCCACCAACGATCCGACCTTCAACTGCTTGGCCCTGTACGGCTGATTGAAGAACACGAGCGACAGACGACCGCTGTCGTCGGCCACGGTGGCGGTCACCCGCGATGGACCGCGACGTGGGCCAGGTGGCGGACCGTTCACCGAACGCAACTCTCCGATGACCAGCACGTCGACTCCCTCGGCGGCGTCGGCGATGGGCGCCTCGCGAGTGCGGTCGATCCAGCGTCGGGGGTAGTGCGTGAGCAGTTCGACGAGGTTGGTGATCCCGAACTTGGCGAAGTTCTCGGCCCGCTTCCCCGCACCCACGGACTTAAGTTCGGAGATCGGCTTCGCGGCCAACTCGGCCATCGTGAGCGGCGGCTTCGGCTTCGGATCAGCCACGACTCACCGCGTCATTCGACGCCGAACAGGTACGGGTACAGCGGTTGCCCACCGCGATGCCGCTCCACCTGCACTCCCGGGCGTTCGGTCGACAACCAGGCTTCGATGGCCGACGTCGCCGATGCGGTGGCGTCGTCGCCCTCGATGACCGTGACGATCTCGTGGGAGTCGTCGACCAACTGTGCGAGGAGCGCGACCACCGCGCCATCGAGAGTGCCGCTGACCGCGACGATGCCGTCTCCCCGAACCAGACCGATCCAATCACCCGTGGTGACGGGTCCGACGTCACTCGACGAGTCGCGCACCGCTTGGGTGACCTCGCCGGTGACCATCGCCTCGGTGGACGACGCCATCGACGATGCATTCTCGTCGACGTCGGCTTCGGGGTCGTACACGACGAGCGCCGCCAACGCTTCGGGCATGGATCGCGTGGGCACCACGCGCACCTGCTTGGCGGTGAGGGCATCCAACTGCTCGGCCACGGGGATGATGTTCTTGTTGTTCGGCAGCACGATCACCTGTTGCGCGTTGACCGCCTCGACGGCCGCCAACAATTCGGCGGTCGACGGATTCAGCGTCTGTCCGCCGGTGACGATGCCCTGCACGCCCAACTGTCCGAACAGTTCTTCGAGACCGCTACCACTGCAGACCGCCACCACCGCGGTGGTGACGGCGGGCAAACCGGCCGCGGAACGGGCGGCGTCGTGGGCGGCATGTCGTTCGGCCACCTCCTCGAAGAGGTCGGTGACGCGAATCTGTTTCGGGCGACCACCGAGATCGATGGCCGCTTCGATGGCCGCGCCGATGTCGTTGGTATGCACGTGACAGTTCCAGAGGCCGTCGCCTCCGACCACCACGATGGAGTCACCGATCTCGCCCCAATCGGATTTGAACGCCTCGATCTTGGAATCGTCGAGGTGGAGGAAGTACATGACCTCGTAGCGCAGATCGGCCACCGACATCTCGCCGTGCTGGTCCGGCGCCGCCAACGACGTGGTCATGGCCGGCAACGGTTCGTCCATGGCGTCACCGCCGATGGAATCCGCCGGCGTCGGGATGGGCTCACCATCGACGACGTTGAGAGCCGCGTCGAGCAACAACAAGAAACCGGCCCCGCCCGCATCGACCACTCCGGCGTCTTTCAACACCGGCAGCATGTCGGGGGTGGCGTCGAGAGCCCGACGACCGGCGTCACGCGCGGCGCGCAAGGTGGCACCCAGGCCGGCGCCGGTGGCCGCTGACGCCTTGGCCGCCTCGCTCGCCTCGCGAACCACGGTGAGGATCGTTCCTTCGATCGGTTTGAGCACGGCCTTGTACGCCGCCGTGGACGCCTCGCTGAGAGCCTCGGCCACTTCGGTGGCGGTACTACTGGCGGTGGACGACAGCCGACCGGCCAGGCCACGCAGGATCTGGGACAAGATGACACCCGAGTTACCCCGCGCACCCATCAGCGACCCGTGGGAAATGGCCTGACACGTGGGTTCGATGTCGGGCCCGGCCTGGTCCAGTTCGGCCACCACCGCGTCCAGGGTGCGGGCCATGTTGGTGCCGGTGTCTCCGTCGGGGACCGGGTACACGTTCAGGCGATTGATCCGCGGAGCGTGCTCGCGCACGGCGTCTCGGAAGGCGACCACGGTGCGACGCAGGCGATCGGCGTCGAAACGCTCCCCGGCCCCGTCGGGCGCCAGAACTGGTGGGTTCACCTGCCCGATGGTAGTGGTCGGGGGTGATCCGAGCATGACCCCCGTGGGCCGGCCGTGAAATGACCCGAAAACCGCCCCGGAGGACATTGGGAGAGCAGGAAATCCGCTGGTAGCGTCTCGTGATCGAGATCGTGACCCGGGCGTTGCCGGCACGACGGAGAGTCGGAGAAAGAACCTGCCATGGCATCAGTGTGTGAAGTCTGCGGAAAGCGCCCCTCGTGGGGCATGTCGGTGTCGCACTCGCCCGTGCGTACCAAGCGCCGTTGGAACCCGAACATCCAGCGCATCCGCGCTTTGGTAAAGGGCACTCCCACCCGCCTCAACGTGTGCACCGGCTGCATCCGCGCCGGCAAGGTGACCAAGGTCAGTCGCGGTACGGCCGCCTCGGACAAGTGACCGCCTGAGCGATGCAGGGCGTGGTCAAAGCCTTCGACCCGGGGACGGGCACCGGCCTGATCTTGCGTGACACCGACCTCGGCGAACTGGAGCTGGCCGCCGACGCCTTGGAGGGAAGCATCTTTCGTATGTTGCGACCCGGTCAGCGTGTCGTATTTGACGTGAACGATGAGGGTCTGGCGACCCGTCTGCGCCTAGGTTCGGAGTCCGACATGGGTACCCCGGGTTACTGACCCGACCCACCACCAAACATCACCATCATCCAAGGCGACCCCACGCCGAAGGAGCACATCATGGCCGGCACGAGCAACAACGAGCGTCTGAAGAAGTGGGTGGCCGAATGGGCCGCGGTGATGCAGCCCGATGACATCTACTGGTGCGATGGCAGTGCGGAAGAATACGACCGCCTGTGTGGGGTGTTGGTCGACGCCGGAGTGTTCACCAAGCTCGACGAAGCGAAGCGTCCGAACAGCTACTGGGCGCATTCCGACCCGGGCGACGTTGCCCGCGTTGAAGACCGCACCTTCATTTGTTCCACCAACAAAGTTGATGCAGGCCCAAACAACAACTGGCGCGAGCCAAGCGAAATGCGCGCAGACATGATGGCCCTATACAAGGGCGCAATGCGCGGTCGCATGATGTACGTGGTTCCATTCAGCATGGGACCACTTGGTTCACCTATTGCTCACATTGGCGTGCAACTTACCGACAGCGCATACGTTGCGGTAAACATGCGCATCATGACCCGCATGGGCCAAGGTGCACTCGATGTGTTGGGTAACAACCAGTGGGTGCCATGTGTGCATTCCGTTGGCGCACCTCTTGCACCAGGCCAACAAGATTCACCATGACCATGTAACCCCGACAACAAATACATCGTGCACTTCCCC
>JAURHL010000174.1 GCA_030833305.1 Acidimicrobiales bacterium
GGGAAGGCCGATCGCTTCGAAGTGGCGTCGACGGTGATGATGATCCCGGGCGACGACGCCGAGAAGTGCGCCGACATGGTGCGTCCGTTCCTCGCTCTGTACGCCGGCGGGATGGGAGCGCGTGGGGCCAACTTCCACTTCGAGGTGTTCGCCCGCATGGGATACGAAGACGTCGCCACCAAGGTGCAGGACCTGTACTTGGAAGGCAAGAAGGCCGAGGCGGCAGCCGCCATCCCGTTGGCAATGGTCGAGGACGTGGCCCTGGTGGGTCCGCCCGACAAGATCAAGGACGAACTGGCCAAGTGGAAAGAGACGTGTATCACCACGTTCCTGGTGAGCGGCCCGGCCATGGTCCTCCCCCTCTACGCCGACCTCATCCTCTCCTGAGTTCGGCAGCAAGGGGTGGTAAATGGTAGGAAAATCAAACCCACATCTTGTGTCAGCTCAGGGAACCGCTTCAGGCAAGGGCCTCGTGCTCGCAAGCCAGCAGGATTCAGCAGATCTGATCCTTGACGGCGCGGACAGTCAAAGCGCGGATGACGAACGTCCGTTCGGATGCCGCCTGCTTGCGTCGAGCGCACATACCGGGCATTCGGGGCGGGTGGTCGACGTCCCGGTGTGGTGTTGGCTGCCGGTCGCCAACAGTCAATGAGGTACGACTCGAGCCGCCCGCTCCTTGGCGTGCAGGACACATCGGACGACCGCGAGCACGATCACTCCTGCGCCAGGTATGACCCAGGGTGGAACGATCATGGCGAAACAGGCACCTGCTGTTGCGGTGTTCCCGATGTGATGTCGCCTTCGGAACGCTGCCACGAGCACCACTGCGGCCGCGACCGCCCACCAGATCGACGTGTTGGCGAGCGAGTGATCGGCAATGTCGGGCACCGAGCTCGTAGGCGTGAAGCCGTAGCCCGCACTGACGAGCTGGTTGACGACACGAAGGTTCCCGACCGACACCGCCACGGTCGTCGCGAACCATGCGATTGCGGCGAGCATGATGTCGGCCTGGCGGAGCGCTCCGGGGGTAGCCCACACCAGGATGCCGATGACTGCGGCTGCCATGAATGGCGCCGTAGAACTCTGGAGGTGTTCGGCGGCATGGCCCCCAACGTCGTAGCGCGACATGAAGCGTGTCTGGACGAGGACGCTGAGGGCGATGAAGGCAGGTACAGGCCACCAGTTCCTCCCCAGGTGCACCAACCTCGCGCCTGTTGTGAGCGGTGTGTCGACGTTGGTCATGGCCTTGCCGTGGATGGGCCCGTTCATGTGACGCCGATCCCTATGAGCGGGAGTGCGATGGCGATCACCAGACCGACCGCTCCGAGGATCCTGACGTAGCGGGGCACGTGCCATCCGTCGAGTTGCGGGGCCATGGTGCCCCGGTTGGCCTGGATGATCGTTCCGTACACGAGGGCGAGACCCGCAGTGGCGAGCCACCACCTCCAGGTCCAGGCCCAGTCGTCATGGAGCTGCACGGCGACGACAACGACTGGGATCGCCGCGAGGACTCCGGCAAGAGCACGGCTCCAGGTCCTCCAGTCGGTGCGATGCCTCGCCAGCCCACCGGCGATCACGGTCGGGGCCATGATCGCGCCAGCTCCGACGAACAACGGGATCGTCCCCACGAAACCGAACACGCGGGTGACCGTCACCAGCCACCGCCGTGACGTGGACGCCCGCACTGCGAGCACGATCGCTTGCGCAAGCCCCCACACCGTGAAGGCCGCGACGATGAAGACGGTGCCGGCCCAACTGAACTCCGGGTCGGCCGAGGCCACTCGCATCCACCCACGAGCGACCAAGCCCAACGTGGCGCCGAGCGCTAATCCCAGCGGGACTGCGACAGCAGCTCGGCCTGGCGAAGTGCCGCTCATCCGATGCCGACGGGTCGTGAGGTGACCCAGAACGGTGCACCGCCGGTCGGCCGATTGACCACCATGCCGACCGGGTGGGGCACTTGGTCGCTGATCGGTGCGAGATCGAGGCGTTGGGCCATCCGTGCGATGACCAGCGCGAGTTCCATCTGCGCCAGGGCGAAGCCGATGCACATATGTGGACCTCGACCGAACGGGATCCACGCAAGCTCGCTGAGCGCTTTCTGTTCCGGCGCGGGATCGAGGAACCGGTCCGGATCGAAACGCAACGGTTCCACCCAGTGATCCGGGTCTCGTCCAGCGAGATGGGGCGACCACACCAGCAGTGTCCCCATGCGGATGCGACAGCCGCCGAGCTCCATCTCCCGTGCAGCGACACGGGCACCGATCAACCCCGCAGGGTGCAGCCGGAGGGATTCTCGAACCGTTCGCTGCGCGTGCTCGAGACGCGCCAACGCACCCGGGTCGACAGGTCCGGCAGATCCGCCTGCGCCGCCGAGCACGGCGTCGGCCTCCTCGCGCAGCCGTTGCCAGACATCGGGTGAGAGCGCAGCGCACCACAGCAGCCACGACAGTGCCGCTGCAGTCGTGTCATAGCCGGCACCGATGAGCGTGCGGACCTGTGCACGGATCTCGGAGTCGGACAGCGTGTCGTCGACGACGAGTGCTTCGAGAATGTCGAGCGGGTCACCGGACGGGTTGGCACGTCGGTCAGCGATCTCGGCGTCGATGATCGCGTTGACCGCACGGAGATCACGGCGAACACGTGCACGGTTGGTGAACGGCAACGGATGCGGCAACTGCTGCACCGCCGGCGCTTCGATGAAGTGCTGGGACCTCTCGTACAAGTCGGCGATCTCATCAGACCGTTGAGCGAGACGCTCACCGAAGAACGCATGCACCGTCACGCCGATGATCAACCGCCGAACGACCGGCGCCAGATCGAGCGGGCCGTCACCCAAGTCCCGGCGGGAGAGCACCTCGTTGATCGCTACGTCGGCACGCTCCAGGATCATCGGCACCCACTGGTCGAGGCGTCGACGCGTGAACGCTGCCTGCACCGACCCCCGCCGACGGCGATGATCCTCCCCATCGGACACGATCATCGATTCCTTGCCGACAACGAACTGGACACCGACAACGTTGAACCGATGCCCCCATCGAAACGAATCAGCCGGGTGCGAGAACATCTCCCTCAGCACGGCGGGACCGCCGATCACCGCCAACCGCACGCCCGGTACGCCAAGACCGCAGATGGGCCCATACGTGGCGCTGAGCCGATCGAGCACAGGCGCAGGATCACTGAGGATCTGGCGCATGCGACGCAGGTTTTCCAGGCCCGATGGCCCGGGAAGCGGTGAGGTCACCGTCACAGTGTCGCACAATCCCGACGGGCGCCGTTCCGGCGGCCGACGAGGCACACTCGAACCACGCATAGCTGCCGCTATGCGTCCGATTCCGACCCTGTCCCGCGACGGTCATCTTCCGGTTCCGACCCTGTCCCGCGACGGTCATCTTCCGGCATCGGCCCGGTGAGATGGTCGGCGAGCGACCGTATGAGATTCGCTGGGACGCTTGACGGATTGAAGTCGTCGTCGGTGACGATGTCGATCGGCGTGAGACCGTCGAGAACGTGGCGGTGTTGGTGCCACCAGCGCTCGATACCCCAGCGGTTGTACGAGCCAACGAGCGAGCCGTTGATCGCTTCTACGAACGCTGCACGAACGTCGCCTTCGACGGCGATGTGAGCGGCCGCTTCGCCGAGAGGAACTTCGACTGCAGCGGGTCCTGCGACGACGAACCGGCCTGTGCGTCGCCTGGCGTTCTCTCGTGATGCTTCGTGGCGGCGGCGGGGAACGAGATCGCCGGTCTCGGGATCGACGTCGAAGCGGTCTGTGAGGCGTTCGGCGCGACCGGCGAAGCTGTCCCTTCGATGCGCCAAGCGGTCCCAGTGGTCGAGCGTCGAGTCGTGCCGGTCGGTAAGGACGTCGTCGCACAACGCAATCGCTTGACGTAGTCGCGGCAGCTTGCTCGATGCGGCGATGCCGTCGGCGCACAAGGCCACGACCGCAGGATGTCGACATCCCGCCCGGACGGCGTGGAAGGCAATCATGCTGGCCGACTTGCTCTGGCCGATGGCTTGTAGGTGCTCGCACATCACCCACAGGCCGGCGTCCGCCACTCGGTGATCGATGCCGTCAGCGATCCACCGCAGGTACGTGTTGTTGTCGCCCAGCGAGTACATGCAGCGCAACAGGTCCTCGCTGCTCGCATGCGCATTGCGA
>JAURHL010000175.1 GCA_030833305.1 Acidimicrobiales bacterium
AAGGGCAACAACGCTCCCGCCAGTGCGGCGAGACCGCCCGACACCGCGAACGCCAACAATTTCGCTCGGTTGGGCGAGACCGTGTACGCCACGGCGGAGTTCTCGTTGTCACGGGTGGCGATGATCGAACGACCGATGCCGGTGCGACGGATGCGCCACACCAGGACGATGGCCAGAACGGCGACGAGCAAACAGAAGTAATAGATACCGTCGAAGTCCTTGCCCTTCACGGTCCAGAACAACAGGCGGAACCCCTTGGCGCGATCGAGGTTCATCTTGGCGACGCCACCTCCGTCGGGAGCCACCTTCTCGGCGACCAGGAACCACGAACGAATCATCAGACCGAATCCGAGGGTGATGACCGCGAGGTACAGGCCCTTCACACGCAAGGCCGGGATACCGATGACGATCGCGGCGCCCACGCCGACGGCCACCCCGATGATCACCGACTGCCAATAGCCGCCACCGATCCCGAAGTCGAGATCAACCCACGAGTAACACGGCCAACCCTCCCACGGAGTCGGAACCGGAATTCTGGGTAGTGACAACTGTCTGTCAAAAGTGAAATAGATGGTCGAGTACGAGCCGAGGGCCACGAAGCCGAATTGCCCGAGCGACAATTGGCCGCCCCATCCCGTGACGACGGTGACCGACAACGCGACGATCAGGTAGATCGGCACGATCGAGAACTTCAGCACGTCGCTGGCCTTGTCGAGTTGCCACGGAACCGCCACGGCCACCGCCGCCAACAACGCCATGCCGCCGAAGGTCAGGCCGCGGTAGAGCGGATGGCGCGTGAGCTCGACTCGGGCCGCGCGCACCTTGTTGGTGAGTTGCCAACCGCTGTCACGCATGGCCTCGCCTCGTCCGGTGGTGAAGAGCACCACCAACAACACCACGAACAGAACCGCGACGTTGGAACCCGCCGGCATGTCGCCCGAGAGCGCCCACGACACGAGCAACCTGTCGATGAGGCCCGCGACCAGACCCCCGACCAGGGTCCATCCGAACGACTTCATGCGCCCGACCATGGCCGCCACGAGCGACAGCAACAGCAACTTCGGCCCCAAAGCGGTTTGCACCGTTCCGATGGAGCCGCCGTAGAGCGGAGTGATCAGGAGAACGCTGAGCGTGGCCAGGAGCCCGGCCAACGCCCACACCTTCGTCGAAACTTTGCGCACGCCGATACCAGCCAATTGCGCCGCGGAGAAGTTGTCGGCGGTGGCGCGCACCTGCATACCGAAGGCACTCTTGTGGAACAACCAGCCGAGAAAGACCATCAAAGCCGGCACGACCAACAGAACCTGAAGCTGCGGTCCGGTGAGAGACAAACTGCCGATCTCCCATTGACCCGAGATGAGTACCGGAAATCCGACCTCGGTGGCCTGCTCGTCCGTGATGGGAATGCGCAACTGCACGAGTTGGATGACCTGAGTGAGGCCCAAGGTGGCGACGAACAGTAGCAACCGTGGCTGATTGAACAAACGACGCAGCACCAACTCGGACGCCATGCCCAACAAGGTGCCCGCCAACAAAGCGATGGGCAGCGACACGCCGAAGGCCACGTCGTAGCGAATCTGCAGGACCGCCATGAGGTAGCCACCGAAGGCCCCGATCTGACCGTGTGCGAAGTTGATGACTCCGGTGGCCCGATAAATCAGCAAGAGCCCGAAGGCCACGAGTGCGTACACCAAACCTTGCACGAGGCCATCGAAAACGATGTCTCCGGAGAAAACCAGTCCGATCATCGCCATCACGCTCCCGCCCCCGACAAGAAGACCGCACGCAGCAGATCGCCCCGTTCGAGTAGTTCCTTGGCGGGACCTTCGAACTTCACCTGGCCGCGCTCCATGAAGACCGCTCGATCCGCGATGGACAGCGCCACGTTCACCGACTGTTCGACGATCACCATGGTCGTGCCTTGCTCCTTCAGACGCTCGACGACCTGCAGGAGGTCCTGCACCACGACCGGGGCGAGGCCCAACGACAATTCGTCGATGCACAACAACTCGGGTTCGAGCATGATCGCCTTGGCGAGGGCCAACATCTGTTGCTGGCCACCCGACAGGGAACCGGCGCGCTGGTCGGCGCGCTCGCGCAGCACGGAGAACGTCTCGTCGACCAAGCGCAACTTCTCCCGTCGCTTGTCGACATCGGGAATCTGTCTGCTCCAGATGGCCAGGTTCTCGGCCACCGTCATCGACGGGAACACCGCCTCTCCGCCGGGAATCTGCACGAGACCCATCTGCGAACGGAATTGAGGATCGACGAGCGTGATGGTGCGACCGTTCATGCGGACCACGCCCCGATCCGGCAAGACCAAACCGGAGATCGCGCGCAAGATGGTCGACTTGCCCGCGCCGTTGGTGCCGAGCAAAGCGAGCACCTCGCCCTTTCGCACGTCGAAGCCGACGTCGAAGAGAACCTGCAGATTCCCGTAACTGACGTCGACGTTGCGCACTTGCAGAACCGGCACGTTGCCCGGGTCTCCGGCGAGACGAACCTGCTCTTCGCGTTGCTCCTTCAATTCGGCCACGCAGAGAGCGATGTCCCGCTTCATGTAACGGCTCCCGTAGATGATCAGGAGTCCACCCAGCAGCGCGGCGGGCGGGACGATCGAGGTGAGCGCCGTGCGCTCGCCGTGCGCGTCGGAGAGGGCTCCGGCCAGGAGGCCACCGAAGAAACCGCCCATGAGGAAGATGTACACACCGACCATGGCGAAGGCCTGCGAGCGCATTTGATACGGAATGATCGACGAGATGGCCGGACCCACCTGGGTGAAGGCCATTCCTTGGAACGAATAGCCGACAGTGACCAGTGCGACCATCACGACCGGATCCTGGAAACGCAGACCGACGGTCACGAACAATCCGTAGAGAAGGATGAACCCGCCCATCATCTTCAACGACGACGCCGGGTTCTTGCGGAACAACCGATCTCCGAAGCGTCCGGCGAGCGGGATACCGATGAGCGCGCCGGACCACGTGACGGCACCGATCCAGCCGCGTTTGAAGGCGCTGTAGCCGTACGCGTCCTCGAGCAGCAGGTTGAACGCGCTCGGCACCGCGACCAGCGCGAAACCCAACACACCGATCCCGACCACGAGAAAGTAGAACGTGCGCACTTTCTTCAAGCGCTGGAAGGCCGCCGACAATCGCACGGGGGGCTCGGCTTGCGAACCCGTCATCGCCGCCCCCAGAACGGCTTCTTGTTCCTGCAGACCCCGCACGGGTTCTTTCAACGACAACGACCACAACACCGACAGACCCGCCGGGATCAGCAGAGCGAAGAAGACCACCCGCCAATCTCCGGCGTCATCGCCGGCCGCCACCACGATGGCGCCCGCGAACAAGGGTCCGAGCACCTGACCGAGCGGTCGACCGAGGGCTTCGATCGCGAAGATGCGCGTGCGAACCGCGAGCGGATACTGGTCGGCGACGAGAGACGGTCCGATGGGGATGCGGGCCGACGCGCCGAAACCGGATCCGGCGCGCGCGACACCCATCAAGAACGGGTTGACCACGGCACCGGTGAACCCGACGAACAACAACCACAGCGACGAGGCGCCACTGAGAACTCGAACCCGCGAGTAGCGGTCGGCCAGCCAGGCGAACGGCAGGGTGGCCAACACCAGAACGACGCCACCGAAACTCTGCAGACCGAGTAGCACGGTGTCGGAGACTCCGAGCGTCTCTTGAATGTCCGGCCCCAGCACCTGCATGGCGACACGGTCGAACTCCTCGAGGATCGTGAAGAGCAACAGCACGAGGGCCACGCTGATGCCCCCGGCCTTGAAGCCGGCTCGCAACGACATCTGGACACCACCCGAACCGACGAAACCCCCGAGAGCCGCCTCGTCGACCTCGTGCGTGGCTCGGTCCTGAATATCGGTGTCGACCGCGATCGAGGCGGCCAGCTCCGACGCCGAACCCGATTGCGCGCGTTGCCCCTCGTTGCCCTGCATCGATCCCCCCACGAGCTCGCGCTCGACCCTGTCCGACTTCCACAGTAGTCGTTTCCCGCTTTCTGACGCACCGTCAGAATAATCTGACGGTGCGTCAGAAACCCGTCGACATTGTGCTACCCTTCGCCATTGAGTCGCGTCTCCGGCGGGGCTCGTCCAATTCCTA
>JAURHL010000176.1 GCA_030833305.1 Acidimicrobiales bacterium
CATCTTGCGGCGCTGACCGAACGCGGCGCGCACGATGGGGAAGAGATCCTCCGGACGGATGTGCGAACCGATCGCGGGGCGTTCGCGACGACGGATCTCGATGACCGACGAGACGACCTTGGGGCGGGGAACGAAGACGGTGGGTGGCACGTCGCCGAGGATGCGGGCGGTCGCCCAGTACGCCACCTTCACGCTGACGGCCCCGTAGTCCGAGCTTCCCGCGGTGGCGGCGAGGCGAAGCGCGACCTCCTTTTGCACCATCACCACGAATCGATCCAACTGGGGAACGGTGTCGAGCAAGTCGGCCACCAACGGCGTGGCCACGTTGTAGGGAAGGTTCGCCACCACCACGGCTCGGGAGTGGGGTGGGACGATCGAGTTCCAATCGACCTCGCGGGCGTCGGCCTCGATGACCGACACGTTGGCGGTGTCGCGCACCACGTCGCGGAGAACCGGTGCCACACCGTGATCCACCTCGATGGCGGTTATCCGGGCACCGGACTCGGCCAACGCGAGCGTGAGCGAACCGAGTCCGGCTCCGATCTCGACGACGTGATCGTCGGGTCCGACGTTGGCCAGACGAGCGATGCGTCGCACGGTGTTCGGATCGGCGACGAAGTTCTGTCCGAAGGCCCGACGCGGTGACAGGCCGTGCTCCTCGAGCAAGCGGGTGATCTCGGCGCGCGAATGAGTCATGTGGATCAGAACGAGATCTGCACGGGGATCGGAGCGTCGACCAGGTCGGCGAGTTCGAGGAACACCTCGGTGTGGATGATGATGACGGCCTCGCCGGGGAGACGTTCGATGGAGACGTTGTTGCAGTCGATCGAACGACCGTTGTTCAGATTGGTGACCGTGATGATGGAACCGATCAGGGCGTTCGGTGTCGCGCACGGACGTAATCCGAGCGTCTCGGGCCAACGAATGAACGACGCGATGCCCTTGATGACCGTGCCACTCGGTGGGGCCGGCACGTTGACCGTGATGATCTCGGGTGCGGGGCTGGAATCCTCGGGAGGGAGAAACGCCGGATCGGCGGGACCGGGGTCGACCGTCGTGGGTGCGGCGGAGGTCGGCGCGACATCGTCATCGCCACCGTTCGAGCCACCCGAGACCAGGAGAGCCGGAATCGCGACGATCGTGATCGCGGCGGCGACGAAAAAGCGGCGGCGTTCGGAGTGATTCATCATGTCGGCCGTTTCAGGCTATGAAGTCAACGCGGGGAACGCAATGCAGGCGTTCTGCGTGGTGATGCGGGCGAATTCGTCGACGGCGATCGATCGCATGTCGGCGATGAACGTTCCGACGACGGCGACGTTCGACGGCTGGTTGACGCGACCGCGATGCGGGACGGGAGCCAGGTACGGGCTGTCGGTCTCGACGAGGATGTGATCGAGCGGGCAGATTCGTGCGGCCTCGGCGACATCGGTGGCGGTCTTGAAGGTGACGATGCCGGAGAAACTGAGACGCGCTCCGATGTCGAGACATCGGCGTGCCTCGTCGGGTCCGCCGGTGAAGCAGTGGAAGACGACGGCCGACGGGACGCCGACCTCGGCGAGCACCGAGAAAGTGTCGTCCCACGCGTCGCGAGTGTGGATGATCAGCGGAAGATCGAGTTCGTTTGCGAGTTCGATCTGGCGGGCGAAGGCCACCTGCTGTGTTTCTCGGGGCGAGTGGTCGTAGTAGTAGTCGAGTCCGGCTTCTCCCACGGCGATCACGCGCGGGGAATCGAACAGATCTCGAATCGAGTCGACGCCGTGAAGCGCCTCGTGCGGATGGAGACCCACGCTGGCCCACACGTCGGCATTGGCGTTGGCAATGTCGATGGCGCGCATCGACGAGTCACGGTCGCAACCAACGTTGATGAATCGAGACACTCCGGCCTGGCGCGCTCGGTCGAGCACGCCGTCGGTGCCGCCGAGTTCGCGTCGCGAGTCACCTTCGCCGCGGTAGCGATCGTCGTCGAGATGGCAGTGAGTGTCGGTCCACATGGATGTCAGAGTTGGCGGCGGGGGAAGAGTGGGTCGCCCTTCACCACGGAGGTGCCGCCGGGGTATCCGCCCCACGCTGCGGCGTGGGGAAGCCTCTGGTCGGCCACCGCGCCGGGCATGCCGATGCGTTCCCACACCGCCTGTGCGGTGTCGGGAACGGCGGGGGAGGCCAGGATCGCCACGATGCGCAGGGCCTCGAGGGCGTCGCCCATGACGGCATCGAGATCCGGACCGGGTTCGGCCTTCCACGGCTCGTTGGTTTCGAGGTGTGCGTTGGTGGCGCGGATGAGTTGCCACGTGGCTTCGAGCGCGCGGCTGGGTTGCACCTCGTTCCAACGCGCGGTGGTCTCGGCCAACGCGTCGGCGGCCGCGGCGGCGAGGGCACTGTCGGGACGAGGACGTGGGCCGAAACCGCCGCACTTCTTGCCCACCACGGTGGCGACACGACTGAGCAGGTTGCCCAGGTTGTTGGCGAGGTCGCTGTTGTAGCGACCGATCAGTCCCTCGTAGGTGAAGTCACCGTCGGCGCCGTAGGGGGTTTCGGCGAGCACGTAATAGCGGAATCCGTCCACGCCGATGTCGTCGATGAGATCGAGGGGGTTCACGACGTTGCCGGTGGTCTTCGACATCTTCTCGCCCCCGACGAGAAGCCAACCACCGACGGCCCAACCCTTGGGCGGCTCGATGCCGGCCGACATCAGCATCGCGGGCCAGTACACGCAGTGGAAGCGGATGATGTCCTTGCCGATCATGTGGAAGTCGACCGGCCAATGACGGGCGAACTGCTCATCGTCGGTGCCGTAGCCGACGGCGGTGATGTAGTTCGCGAGCGCGTCGAACCATACGTAGGTGACGTGCTCGTCGTCCCACGGCAACGGGATTCCCCACGAGAAGCTGGTGCGGCTGATGCTGAAGTCGAGCAGGCCCTGCTTGATGAAGCCGATGACCTCGTTCATTCGATAGTCGGGAACGATCGCGCCCGGATGTTCGGCGTACCACTTCAGCAAGCGGTCGCCGTACCGACTGAGACGGAAGAAGTAGTTCTCTTCCTCGACCTGCTCCACCGGCTTCTTGTGGATCGGGCAGTTGCCCTCGACGAGGTCGTCCTCGGTGAAGTAAGCCTCGCAGGCCACGCAGTAGAGACCGCGGTAGGTGTCGAGTTCGATGTCGCCGTTGTCGTAGCAGGCCTGCAACAACTTCTGGACTCCGAGGCGGTGGCGGGTCTCGGTGGTACGGATGAAGTCGTCGTTGGAGATGTTCAGGCGTGCCCACGCGTCGGCGAAGAGGGGGGCGATGGAGTCGGCGAAGGCCAGCGGTGCCATACCGGCGGCGTCGGCGGCCTGTTGGATCTTGAGACCGTGTTCGTCGGTCCCGGTGAGAAAATGGACGTCGTCGCCGAGCAGTCGGTGCCAGCGGCACAGAGCGTCACCGATGATCGTGGTGTAGGCGTGTCCGAGGTGCGGCTTGGCGTTGACGTAGTAGATGGGAGTTGTCGCGTAGAACGCGCGGGAGTCGGCCACGGTGAGCAGGCTACCGAGGTCGTGTGGGTGATTCTGGTGGCGTTTCGTCGACGAGAATTGGTGTCCGCCCTCGGCGCTTCCTAAGTTCGTCCCGTGCAGAAGCGGCTCTTCGAGTTCGACACGGCCACGGCGTTGGAACCACTGGACGTGATCGATGGTGTTCACCACTTCGCCACGCGCGTGCATCCGGGCTGGGACATTCTGGGCAACGCCAACGGCGGTTACCTGATGGCGTTGGTGGGGCGGGCGGTGTCGATGGCCACCGGGCGTCCCGATCACGTCACGATCACCGCTCACTACCTCGCTCCGTGTCCCGCGGGCGACGCGCGCATCACCGTCACTCCGGTGCGTGCGGGTCGTCGCTTCGCCACCACCACGGCGAGCCTGTTCCTGGACGATGCGAACGGTGGCGCGAAGGAGATCATCAGGGTGCTGGCCACCGTGGGCGATCTGACCACCGATCCCGGCGGACCCTCGGCCATGCAGCGCTCGATGCCCGAGATCGCGCCGTTCGACGAGTGCCTTCTGATGTCGGACACGTCCGTGAACGATTTCGCGCACATTCACGGACGCCTCGCCACGCGCGGGCAACCCGAG
>JAURHL010000177.1 GCA_030833305.1 Acidimicrobiales bacterium
TGAGTCAGTTCACCTTGTACGGCGACACGACCTCGGGTCGTCGCCCGGGTTGGACGGCCGCCGCGCGACCCGAACATGCAGAACCGCTCGTCGACCACGTGGTCGGGGAACTTCGTCGCCTCGGAGCGCACGTCGAGACCGGACGTTTTCGGACCTACATGAACGTCGAGTTGGTGAACGACGGTCCAACGACGGTGATGATCGAGGTTTGACGCCGTCGTCAGCGTCGCAGTGGTTTGCGGCGCGACCACACGAGCCAGAACATCGCGAGGACCAGCGCCGCGATCCATGGTTTGTCTCCGAGTCGCACGTACAGGGTTTTCCCGCTGCGCAGGTCGATGTCACGGGTGATCACTCGACTCTCGCTGACGCTGGTTCGTGAATGTACGCCGCCACGCGGGTCGACGAACGCGCTGAATCCGGTTGGCGCCACCTGAACCACCCAACGACCGGTCTCGATGGCGCGGAGACGTGACGAGGCGATCTGTTGTGATTGCAGGATGGTCCAGGTGTAACTGGACCCGTTGGTCGGATTCACGATGTAGCCGCCGCCCGCTTTCACGCCCTCGCGGGCGCGTCCACCGAAGAAGACCTCCCACGAAATCACCACCGCGGCCCGCTCGGTTCCTTGTCGCGAGTCGAAGTCGAGTACCGCCGGCGTCGTTCCCGCCACGGCGTCGCGGGGCACTTGGTCCACCGGAGCACCGAGGGAGCGAAGCAGCCCGCGCAGGGGCATGTACTCGCCGAACGGGACACGCCGGACCTTGTCGTAGCGATCGAGGACCGACGCGGAGGAGTCGACGATCACCTGAGCGTTGGTGAATCGAGTCCGATCCACGTCCTCGGTGATGCCGACGGCGAATGGCGCTCCGAGCCGTTCGGACTCGTCGGCGATCTCGGTGATCTCGCGACTGGCCTCGAAGTCGACGACGTCGATGACGTTCTCGGGCCACACCACGAGATCCAGATTGTTCGCGTCGATAGTGGCGGTGGCGTCGAGATGTCGTTCGACGACCTCGCGGGGATCGGTATCAATGGCGCGGGTGCCTTGCGGTCCGCCGCCTTGTACAGCGGCCACGACGATGTCGCGACCGGTGTCGCTGGTCAAGGTCGTGGCGGGGAATGCGACGAGGTAGACGAATGCACAGGCCAACTTGGCGAGCCGTCTCCCGGACACCACCGAGCGATGGTCGCGGCGATGTTCACGGGGTGCACGCGCCAACAACGCGCCGACCTGCCACGTCATCCAGGTGAGCAACACCACGCCACCGAGTGACGCGACGCGATGGAACGGTCCGGCGACTTGAGCAATTCCGATGGTGGCCAACGGCACGCCACCGAAGGGGAAACACAGACGAACGACCTCGACGAGCGTGTGCGCGACGGGCGACGTGAGAATCGATCGACGGTCACGCCGTCCGCGGGTGACGACTGCGGCGAGACCGTGGAGCGAGGCGAAGAGAGCGACGGCGATCGGGTATCCGGGAGCGGTGAGGAACCACATCCACACCATGGACGGGAGGAACCAACCAACGCCGAAAACGAATCCGACCGCGAAGCGACTGCGCGGGTTGTCGGCGCGGTATTCGAGGCTGGAGAGCATCGCGATCCCGACGAAGGTCAGCGGCCACCAACCCCAGGGCGGCATTGATGCGGCGACGCAGAGACCGGCAACCAGCGCGCGAAGCTTGGGGCGGCGGAATGTCAGGGTCATCGTCGAGAGTTCGAGGGTGCGGGGATCGAGGGTTCAGGGTGCGAGGCGGGAATAGTCGGCCACCACCACGATTCTCTCGCGGGTGGAGCCGGGTGGGTGGCAGGCGAACAAGGTCAGCGTGGCCGCTTCGGTCTGGTCGATGATCCAGACATCCGACGGTTGAACGATGAACGTTTCTCGAACGGTGTACACGAAGTCGCCGTCCTCGCTCGACATGAAGATCTCGTCACCAACTTGGAGTTTGTCGAGATGACGGAAAGGTTTCTTTTTGCTGACGCGATGACCACCGAGGACGACGTTGCCCACTTGACCGGGCATCGCGGTTCCCGGCCACCAACCAATTCCTTTGTCCAACGTGGGCAAGGTGACACCTCGATAGATGGTTTGCAGAAGTTCGATCCGCGGAATGTGGATGGCACCCACGACGACCTCGGGCTCGACAGTGTCCTCATCGGGCAGCGACTCGGGTTGGGGCAGAGACTCACCGGGGGCCAGAGTCGGTGGTCCGACGTAGACGGTGGTGGTCGTCGACGTCGTGGTGGTCGACGAGGTGGTCGTCGACGTCGACGCCGGAATCGATGTCGTGGGCGGAGTCGCCTCGTTCGATGATCCGCAACCAACGAGGATGGTCGATGTCACGACCATGACGAGCGTGATCGCGCGAGATGTTCGGAGCGGGGACATTCGTTCAGTCTCGCAGATGTTCCGCTCGTGCAATGTGCGCCCGAATGGCGGTGGCGGCACTCTCGGCCTGGGTGATGCAGGCGGCGATGCCGATACCTCGGATGCTGGCACCGGCCAAGCGAACGCCGGGTGCGTCGCGTTCGAGAACGCTCTCGATGTGGGTGATTCGCTCGAGATGACCCGGTCGATACTGGGGGAATGATGCTTCCCACCGGGTCACCCGGTGTTCGTGCGGTTCGAACACCACGCCGGTGTGCGAGCGCACCTCGTCGATGACCTGTTCGACGAGTCGTTCGTCGCTCCACTCATGAAGGAGATCGTCGGTGCGCGCACCGTCGCGTCCCAGCGAGACGCGCATGATCATCGAGTCATCGTGGGGTTTCCAGTGGGCCCACTTGTTCGAGCCGAACGAGACCGCGGTGACACGATTCTGATCCGGCTTGGGAACCAGGTAGCCACTCATCCCCGCGAATCGTGTGAGGTCGGGGCCGGTGGCGCGCAACGTGACCATCACGACCGAGGCGTGTTCCGTCGTCGCCAGCACTCGAGCGACGTCGTCGGAGAGTTCCGCGACGATCGGAGCCGTGGTGGCTGCCGGCGAAGCGATGACGATGGCGTCGGCGTCGATGGTGGAGCCATTCGACGTTTCGACGCGATAGGCCGATCCGTCGCGGGACACGCGGATCACGCTGGTGTCGACATTCACCGTTCCTCCGGCGCCGGTGATTCTCGCGCGCAACGTTTCGGTGAGTGCGCTCAATCCGGCGCGAGGAGTTTCGAAGATCGGATCCGAACTCGGTGGGTTCGTGCGGCGGCGTCGACGAGCCGTCAGCAGCACACTTCGACCCGCTGCGAGATCGGCCAGCTGCGGCACCGTGGCCAAACTGAACGTGTTCGTGTCGGCGGCGTAGATGCCTCCCACCAAAGGGTCGACCAACAATTCGTGCACCTGTCGTCCGAATCGTTGACGCACGAAATTGCCCACCGAATCGCCATGGTCACCACTCGACGGAAGGATCGGCTCCATGCCCGCACGAATCTTGGCGCGCCAGGTGAGCAACCCACTGCGAGCGAGCGACATCGCGCCGGTGGGCACCCCCATCATGAGGCCGTCGGGAATCGGGTGGAGACGACCGTGCATGATGGCCGCATGACTCGCCGTCGGATTCGTCAGTTCGTCGCCCAAACCGAGTTCGCGGACCAGACGACCAGCCGCGGGCACCCGAGCCAAATAGGAGTCGGGTCCCTCATCGATGCCGGAGAAGCCCGCGAAGGGAGAGGTACGAATCTTTCCACCGACATTCGACGATGATTCGACGAGAGTCACCCGCGTCGGACGATGCGACGTGTCGGTGGGATGAAGCAATCGATAGGCGGCCACGAGACCGGTGATGCCGCCGCCGATGACGACGACATGTCCACGTGGTTCGAGCGCGCTCATCGGTCGATGTCCACCACCCGCCGCGCCAAAGCGTTCATGACGGCAGCGTCATCGTTCACGCACGCGGTGCGGTCGAACGCCAATCCTTTGGCCTCGGCATGGCGACGGGCCTCGATATCGAGGTCGTAGAGAACCTCCAAATGATCGGCGACGAAACCGCACGCGCACACGAGCATGCCGGAGGAATTCTCACTGGCGGCCAGATCGTCGAT